>CAYQYJ010000581.1:0-2445 GCA_964421605.1 uncultured Ardenticatenaceae bacterium
AATGCCGGCATTCGCCCCCGCCGTCCCGTCCGCTCCTGCCAGGCGCCCCACGCCGCCAGAACGCCTGCCGCCAGTTGCCCCGCCAGCGCCAGCCGCAGCAGCGTGCCCCCCTGACCGCGCCATACCGCCAGCGCGCTGCTCACTAACGCGCCCAGCAGAAAAAACGGCAGCAGCAGCCGCAAAAACTTGTGCGAAAACAAGGCGAACACCATCCACGGCGAGCGCCAGGGCCACAGACGCGGGCGAAACAGCAGTTGAAACCGCCCCGCCGTAATCCGCCGCCGCCGGATCTGCTCCTGCTGGTTAGATTCCGCCGCCGTCTCCCAACACACCGCCGCCGGCTCATACACCACCCGCATCCCCACGCCGCACAGGCGCACTGCCAGGTAAGCGTCGTCGTTGATAATGTCAAGGGGAAGGGGTTGAAACAAAGAGCGGCGCACCGCCATCATCTCCCCCACCACGCCCGCCGTCGAGCCAATGGCGCTTTCCCACTGTTTGATAGCCGACTCGTACCGCCAATAGAGGCTGGAGGAGTCGCTGACGCCGCTGGCTGGCTGCCGCCGGTCATGGCTGCGCCGGATCGTCTTTTGCCCACTCACCCCCCCCACCTGAGGGTCGGCAAAATGGCGCACCAGCAGCCGCAGGGCGTCGGGCAGATAAAACGCATTGGCGTCGGAAAACACCAGAATGTCTCCGTTAGCCTGCGCCGCGGCGCGGTTAATGGCCGCGCTCTTGCCCTGGCGCTGCGGCTGGTGCAGCAGGCGCGCCCCTTGCGCGGCATAAGCCGCCGCCATGTCCGCCGTGCCGTCGTCGGAGCCGTCGGTGACGAAAATAATCTCCAGGCGGTCCGGCGGATAATCCAACGCCAGGCTGTTCTCCGCTTTGGCGGCGATCACGTCGGCTTCGTTATAGGCGGCGATGATCAGGGAGACTGCCGGCAGCAGCGGCGACGTCCCCTGGCGCGTTGGTCGCGGTCGCAGCCGCGCCAGCAGCCATACCAAAGCCGGATAGCCAGCGTAATGATACCCAATCACGAACAGACAAAACCAGGCCACACCATTCATGTTTTAAGACGCCTTCATTCCTGGCATAAAGTAATCAGGATTGCGCAGATTTCGCAGACCAAATCCGCGAAATTTGCGCAATCCTGATCATCATTTGTCCTGTTGCCCCTACAAAATTCGTGTCCAAAATCTCAATCTCCCCGCGCCATCTCTGCTGCTTCCACCATTACCCGCAGCAGGCAGGCAGCATGATGCGGGAAAGAAAAGCGGCTGACCACCGCCGCCCGCGCCGCGCAGCACATCCGCGCCGTCTCTGCGACGTTAGCCGGATCCAACACCTGCCGCAGCGCCGCCACGTACCCCTCCACCGAGCCATCCACGATCAACGCTGTCTCCCCATCGGTCACGTGATCGCGCACAGCTAACACATCTGTGATGATAGTTGGCTTACCCAGCCACATCGCGTTCAAATAAGTCTGCTGCCCAACGGCGCGGCGCATCCCCTGGCGCAGCGGCACCACCACCGCTGCCGCCCCCTGCATCAAAGCCACAAACTCCCGGTGCGGCACGGGCCTGGCGCTGACGTTAGGCGGTAGTTCCACCCCTTGCAAGCGGTTCGTCGCCAGAATAAATGGGCGTTCGGGAAAATGGCGCGCGGCGGCTATGAGGGGTTCGTAGACGCGGTGGGAATTGCCGCCGGCAAAAACGTAGTCGCCAGCAGGCGGCGGCGTCGTCGCCAGGTCGCGTTCGCTGAAAGTGGCAAAGTAAAGGCAGAGGCGCATTTTCTGCGGCGATACGCCCCAGGTCTGCGGGAACAGCGCCAACTCCGCCGACGACTGCACCACGTACAGGGCTATGGCGCGATCCGCCAGCTTCACCACCAGCCGCTGCAAGCCCCCACGCACTCCCGGATCGGGCTGCCACATGCAGCCTTGCAGCACAATCGTAGGCCGCCAACGGGCGGGCCACAAGCCGATAATGGCTGCCGCCAGCACGTCAACGTTGCCCCGCCCCCAGGAGCTGCGCAGCAGCCACAACCGTTCCCGCCGCGCCAGGCGCAAAATGCGCCAGAACATACGCAGTTCGTCCATCAGGCTGGGAAAATGCAGCGGCGACTCCAGCACCAGATGCGCCTGCGCCGCATACTCCACGTCATCCCGAATGTCCAACGTCGTGGCGAACATATCATTCAATTGTAGCACATGCGGCGGCGAAAATAGTGATCAGTGGCGAGTGATCAGTGGTCGGTGGTCGGAAAATTCGCGCCATTTGTGTCAAAATTTTTATTTCTTGGGGCGACGTGGCTTAGGGAATCGTGGTGGGTGTCAGCCCCACCTGCGGCGGGGCTGACACCCATTTCTATGGGCAATTTTGGGCGCGTCTGCGCCCAAAATTGCCCGACGCCGATGCCTTTTGCCCCTTTTGTAGAAACGAATAG
>CAYQYJ010000582.1:0-2437 GCA_964421605.1 uncultured Ardenticatenaceae bacterium
TATACGACGGGGCAGTTGGGGAAACTTGCCGGCATTCCCAAAGCCACCATCGTCAACTGGATTGAGGGCCGCGTCAAACGCCCGCGCGGGTATGAAGATTTGCTGCGCCTGCTGGCGGCGCTGCACGTCACCGCCGTCGAAGCCACGCAATTGTTGACCGCCGCCGGGCAGCCCCCTCTGGCGGAACTGCGTCTGCTGGCGGAAAACGAAGCCAATAGTGGCCTGCTGCTGCTGCTTTCGCCGTGGCCGGCTGCCGGCAGTTCCCCCCTCTCCGCCTCCCCCGCACCCTTCCAAGCCATCCCCGACCTTTCTTACTTTGTCGGGCGCGAGACGCTGCTGCAAGAGGTAACCAACGCCTTACTCAGCAGCCAGACAGGCGTCGTTGTTACCCTCTTTGGCATGGCTGGCGTGGGCAAAACCACCCTGGCGGCCCATCTGGCGTACCAACTGCGCCACCACTTTCCGGATGGCGTACTGTGGGCGCGGGTGGATGTCTCTGATCCCCTGTCCATCCTGAACACCTTTGCCAACGCCTACGGCGTAGACGCCGCCCCCTATGTGGATATGGACAGCCGCAGCCGCATCGTACGCGAACTGCTGGCGCCTAAGCGGGCGCTGATTGTGCTGGACAACGTGGAAAACAGCGGTCAGGTCAAACCGCTGCTGCCGCCCACGACGCGCTGCGCCGTGCTGATCACCACGCGCCGCCGCAACCTCTCCGTGGCGCGCGGCGGATGGCAGTTCGCTGTTGGGCCCTTCAATGCCGGCAGTGAGGAATCGCTGCAACTTTTTCGCAAGGTGCTGGGCGAGGAAACAGGCGAAAGTGAACGGCAAACGCGCCAGACAATTGCCGCTCTCTTGGGACATCTTCCTCTAGCAGTAGACATTGCCGCCAGCCGCCTGGCCTACGAACCCGGCTGGTCAGCCGAAGCGTTCTTGCAGCGTTTACAGCGGGCGCAGCGCCGCCTGCAGGAGTTGTCTTTTGAAGACCAGAGCGTGCGCCTGTCACTGGAAGCCAGCTACAGCGCTTTGCCCGCCGCCGGACAACAGTTTTTTGCCGGCCTGGGCGTCATTGCCGGTGAGGATTTTACGCCAGCGGCGGCGGCAGCTATTCTAGGTCTTCCCCTGGAGGATGTAGAAGACGGGCTGCGCCAGCTTTTTAGCCTGTCGCTGGCGCAGCGAGGCCGCCCAGGACGCTACCAACTGCATCCGCTGGTGCGCGCCTTTGCGCGGGAACGGCTATCCGCTGCAGCCTTAGCCCAGGCGGAGCAGCGGCTGGTGCGCTATTACGTGGCTTTCGCCGCCGCCCACGAGCGAGATATGCAGGCGCTGGCGCTGGAACAAGACCACATCCTGGCGGCGCTGCAAATCGCCCAAGAGCAGGCAGCCGCGCCAGACATGACGGCATGCCTGGTTGCCGGGATTATTGCGGCCTATTATTTTTGGGAGACGCATGGTTATTATGACCTGGCTGAAAGCCAACTGCGACAGGCTGAAGCCGCCCTGCGGCGGCAGCCAGATGGCGAGGGGCTGAGCGCCGTTTTGCGCGGTTTGGGGCGGGTGGCGCAGCGGCGCGGTCAGTTTGACCGGGCGGAAGCGTATTACGAAGAGGGACTGGAACGGGCGCGGGCGGGGCAGGATGCAACATTGACCAGCGACCTGCTGCGCAGCCTGGGGGTGTTGGCGGCGCGGCGCGGCGATTACGCCCTGGCGGAAGCGTATTATCAGGAAGGGCTGGCGCTGGCGCGCAGCGTCGGTCAGAGCAACCCGGCCAGCAACCTGCTGCGCGGGTTGGGGGTGCAGGCGTTTATGCGCGGCGACTATACGCGGGCGGAGGCGTTTTACGAAGAAGGGCTGGCGTTGGCGCGGGCTGCAGGCGAGTTGGATCAGCGTAGCGGTCTTTTTTGGGCGCTGGGCATGTTGGCTGAAGATCAGGGGGATTTAGAGGAGGCGGTGCGCTATTTACAAGAAAGTCTGAACCTGGTGCGGCAGTTGGGCCACCGCGAGCGGGTGACGGCGATTTTGCGCGACCTGGGGTTAATTGCGCTGGAACAGGGCAAGACAGAGGCGGCGGCTGGCTTTTTGCAAGAAGCTGTGACGCTGGCGCGCACTCTGGGGCATTTTTCTCGCCTCAACGGTATTCTGTTAGCCTGGGGAGAGATGCAGCTTTTGCAGGAGGCGTGGGGGGAAGCGGAAGGGGCGTTTGGGGAGGTGTTAATGGCGGCGGGGGATGCCGGCAATCAAGTGATGATGGCTGAAGCCCTGTTTGGCCTGGCGCGCGCCGCCGCCGCCCGCGGCGATTGGGCGCAGGGGCAGGCTCAGGCAGACGCCAGCGCCCGGTTGTTTAAGACGATGGGCCATTCTAAAGCTGGGGAAGTCATGGCCTGGCAGCAGGTTCATTCGCTTTCGGCAAACCAATCGTAGCCCGCTGCCGGCA
>CAYQYJ010000583.1:0-2434 GCA_964421605.1 uncultured Ardenticatenaceae bacterium
CCGCCATGCGCGCCAGCTTCGATATATTTTTTGGCGTTATCCCAGGCGCCGCCCGCGTTGGACATCATCACGGCTAACGAGAAGCCCGTGGTCAAACCGCCCACCAGCAAGCCCAACACGCCTGCCGGCCCAAACAGGATGCCTATGATGACGGGCACAGCAATAGCCAGCACGGAAGGGGCCACCATTTCTTTTTGCGCCGAAGCGGTGCTGATAGCCACGCAGCGGGCATAGTCTGGTTTTTCTGTACCTTTAAGAATGCCAGGCATCTCGCGGAACTGCCGCCGCACTTCCTCGACCATTCCACCTGCCGCCCGCCCGACGGCGCGCATGGTCATGGCGGAAAAGTAAAAGGCAGTGGCTGCGCCGGCAAACACGCCAATTAAGACAGCCGGGTTGAGCAGCGTCACGTTATAGTAGGTCATGAAGTCAGGAATCGTCATCTGCGCCACGGGAATAGTCTGTCCAGCTACGACCAACTCCTCAATGCCGCGAAATTCTATCAAACCCAGCCGCAGCTCTTCCAGGTAAGCGGCTAACAAAGCCATGGAAGTCAGCGCCGCCGAGCCAATAGCGAAACCTTTGCCCGTGGCGGCGGTGGTGTTGCCCACCGCGTCAAGCTGGTCGGTGCGCTCACGCACCTGCGGGGGCAAGCCAGCCATTTCGGCGTTGCCGCCGGCATTGTCGGCGATGGGCCCGTAGGCGTCTGTAGCCAGGGTGAAGCCCAACGTGGACAGCATACCCACGGCGGCAATACCCACCCCATATAGACCCATCAGCATATTGCTGGTTCCGCCGGCGGCGTAAAAACTGACGGCAATCCCCAAAGCTACCGCGGCGACGGGCAAGCCGCCGGACTCCATGCCCACAGCCAATCCTTCAATCAGGGCTGTGGCGGAGCTGGTTTCAGCCTGGCTGGCAATGCCCCGCGTGGGAACATATGCGTGGGAGGTGTAATATTCCGTGGATTTGCCCACTACGATACCCACAATCAGGCCCGTCATGATGGCTATCCAGATGGCAAAAGCATTGGGTAGGTCAAGTAAGTAAACGACGCCCAGACTCAGCACAGCGATGCCAATGGAACTGCCGTACAGGCCACGGCTGAGGGCAGAGATAAGTTTTTGCTGGCTGGCGTCTTCGTTGGCGCGCACCAGGTAAATGCCGGCAATGGACAAGAACACCCCCACCGCCGCTAACACCATCGGCGCGGATAGATAACGAAGCTGCATAGCCAGCCGATCCACGCCTCCCAAAAAGTCGGCGGAAGCCGTAGCCACCGCCGCCACGCCCAACGCCGCCGTCGCCAGGATAGAGCCCGCATAGGATTCATACAGGTCTGCGCCCATGCCGGCCACATCGCCCACATTGTCGCCCACGTTGTCGGCAATGGTGGCCGGGTTACGCGGGTCGTCTTCGGGGATGTTTGCTTCCACTTTGCCCACCAGGTCCGCGCCCACATCAGCGGCTTTGGTGTAAATGCCGCCGCCCACGCGGGCAAATAGTGCCTGTGTGGAAGCGCCCATGCCAAAACTCAGCATGGTGGCCGTGATTTGCGGCAAGGGGTTAACGCCGCTAATAAAGCTTTCGGGAAACACCATCGGGAAGAGATAGAACAGGATCAGGAACCAGACGGCAATGTCCAGCAGGGCGAACCCAACCACCACCAGCCCCATGACAGCCCCCGCGCGCAAAGCCACCTGCAAGCCGTCGTTCAGGCTTTGGCTGGCTGCCTGGGCGGTGCGCGCCGAGGCGTTGGTGGCCATGCGCATACCAATAAAGCCGCACAACCCAGAGAAAAGACCGCCTGTAAGAAAAGCCACCGGAATGACCGGGTTCTGCACGCCCACCACAGCCAGGATAACGAAGATGATGAACAGGGCGGCAAAAGCCAGCGCCACAACGCGGTATTGCTGTCGCAAATAAGCCATAGCGCCCTCGCGCACAGCCTGGGCAATTTCAATCATGCGGGCGTTGCCTTCGCTTTTCTGCATCACCGAGCGGTAGAAGTAGACGGCAAAAGCCAGAGCGACTACGGCGCTTATGGGAGCCAGCCACCAGGCCAGGGGTAAACCCGGCCGGTTGGCAGATTGCGCGAGAATGTTAGTGAAGATGTTGGTAACTTCCATGTATGGGAACCTCCATAAGCGGTCTCGTCAGACCGTTTTCTTTCCCTACCGAAAGGCGCGGATGGTGCGTAAACGGCTGGTAGGGGGTAATGACGTGCCGGCATTTAGAAGAAGATGCCGGCGTTGACATAAAAAAAGCGGGGAGACCCGCCTTTAACTTTTTTTGCAGGTACAACAGGTGTACTGGAAACGAAGCGCGGAAATTGATTGGAAAACACGCAGATTGTAATAGAGTTCACAATGCGTGTCAAACAGACTCAGTAGATCCAAAATCTGCCACGAATGACACGAATTTTACGAATTAG
>CAYQYJ010000584.1:0-2418 GCA_964421605.1 uncultured Ardenticatenaceae bacterium
TCAACCGCGCACAATCTGGCGAATGTGATAAACCGGTTTGTTCTGGCTCTCGTAATAGACGCGCACCAGTAGTTCCGACAACAAACCAATCACCAGGAACTGCACCCCCAGAATCATCAACAAGACAGCCAGCAGCAGCAAAGGGCGTTCGCTCAGACGATAGGCGCGAAAACCATCCGCGCCGCCCTGAATCCCTGCCCACACCTTGGCGGCGCTGAGCCACAACGCCAGCAGAAAGCCAACGCTGCCCGACATGATGCCCAGGCTGCCAAACAGGTGCATGGGGCGGTCGCCGTAGCGGCGCAAAAAAAGCACCGTAATCAGGTCAAGCATGACGCGAAACGTGCGTGAGAGACCGTATTTGGATTTGCCGGCAACGCGGGGACGGTGATGCACAGGCACTTCAGCCATGCGAAAGCCCGCATGGTTAATCAGTTCGGGGATGAAGCGGTGCATCTCGCCATAGAGGCGCAGTTCACGCGCCACATGGCAGCGAAAGGCGCGCAGCGAACAACCGCGATCGCGCAGTTGCACGCCCGTGCTGCGGGCGATGAGCGTATTCGCCACCCGTGAAGGCAGTTTGCGCGAAAGCCAGGCGTCCTGGCGATTTTGGCGCCAGCCGTTCACCACGTCTACGTCAGGCGTCAGAGCCGCCAGGAGCGCCGGCACATCGGCGGGATCATTCTGGCGATCCGCGTCCATGGTGACGATCACCTCTCCTCGCGCCTGGTCAAAACCGGCGGCAAAGGCGGCTGTCTGTCCAAAATTGCGGCGGAACTGGATCAACACCAGGCGCGAGTCGGCGGCTTGCAGCCGCTGCAAGACAGCAAAGCTGTCGTCCTGGCTGCCATCGTCCACAAATATGACTTCGTACGCCAGTCCCGTAGGGGTTAGCGCCTGGGTCAATTCTTGGGCCAACAGTGGCAAGTTGGGGGCTTCGTTATAAACAGGAATGACCAGCGTGAGGTCAAGGGAAGTGGGCATGGGAGGCTGCGCAGGCGTGCTTATCTTGCGTCAGTGCGTCGCACCTCTTAACGCAGGAAGGCCAGGGAAGCCGTGGCAAAGGGGGCGGGCACTGTTATCAGGAAGAACAACAACACCGTCAGCCAACCCACCAGTTTGCGTTCAGGGTTCAAGGGGGTAACGTCATTGAGGGGCGGAGGATGGCGCAGCCCCCCCAGCAGCACAAAAAAGGCCCACACGTACCAGTTGAAAGAGAGAACGGCCCCAGCCGCCAGCAGCAGCACAAAGACAAGAAGGGCCAGGGTGTGCGCGCGACGGCCAAAGAGAGCGTAGGCCACGTGTCCGCCATCCAGTTGGCCCACGGGCAGCAGATTGATGCCCGTGATTAACAGGCCAAACCAGGCGGCAAAAAAGATGGGGTGCATTGCCAGAGTGTGTCCGGCGGGAATGGGATTGAACAGGGATACCATCCAGTCAACGAGGATGGAACTGCCGGCATTTCTCAATGTCAAACCCGGCACAAAATAAGGCACCGTCGGCGACAGCCACAGTCCGACCAACAGCAGCGGCAGCGCCACCAAAAAACCAGCCACAGGCCCGGCTAATCCAATGTCGAACAACACTTTGCGGTTCTTCAGCGGCGAGCGCAGCGAAATAAAAGCGCCCAACGTCCCTAATCCGCCAAAAGGCATGGGAATGAAGTAAGGCAGCGTAGCCGCCACCCCATGCACTCGCGCGGCGACGTAATGCCCCAGTTCGTGCACGCCCAAAATAGTTAGCAGGGCGATAGCAAAGGGCAAACCGGAGAACATCACCCTGATCAGGGCGGCAGGCGAGCCTTCCTGCAAGGCGGCTACCAGACTTTGCCCAGACAGATTGGCGCCTGCAGCCAGCGTCGTGGCAACGGTTGCCAGCAGCAGCAGCACATTGATCAAGGGATTCCCCGTCTTAGCCTGTTCCGCCAACCCCTCTACGGCAATAATAAAATCCTCCCCCTTGCGGCGGCGCAGCAGCGCCGTAAAACCATGCGCCTGAAAACGGCGCTCTATTTCACTGTAGCCATCTTCCGCATCGTACAGCCATTGACCATTAAAGGTGATGACCTGTCCATTGGCGTTGCTAGACGTTTGCCGCACCTGAAACAAGCCCAGCAGTTCGCCATGCAGCCGGTTGACCGTCTGCTGCAGCGGATCATGCGGCGGAACATAAACCGATGAATAGGAAGATAATTCCATGTAGCTACTCATTGGTGAAGCGGAGGGGTGGTTTGATGTTTATACCCGAAAATACCCCGTTGGGAGCATATGTGTGGAAAACCAACGTCAGAAAAGCCCACGTCGCCATGGTCCAGGCCCTAATGCTACCATCAATTTATGACAACGTAGAGGGAGTGTCAACGTTCATTCATGAATAGTTAAGACAACGAGGATGCCGGCAGCCTGGCCTGGCAGCCCA
>CAYQYJ010000585.1:0-2418 GCA_964421605.1 uncultured Ardenticatenaceae bacterium
CAAACAGCCTTTGTCTCTGTGACCGGCCTTAGTGGGAAGGAGCGACAGCGGCTGGAGGAGGCAGCATCCCTGCTTGCCCGGCATACTCCCCATAACCATGATGGGGATGACATTAGCAACTGGCTGCAGAATCTGGCAACCCGGCCTACGTATGCGCCTTATCTCCCCAGCCGCAGCCCCTGGCCACAGCGCCGCCATCTACAGACGGGGGAGAAATATCTGCTGTACCGCTGGCTGCTTCAACACGAAAGAGAGCATGATTGGATCACGGCTATTCCCATCTGGTTAGTGGTCTCGGACGTTGCTGAAGATACATACAGCTATAAGTGGCGCGTAGTGCGGGACAACATCTGCCCCCATTGCAGCGACGTAGTAACGCCCGCTGACTTCACTCAGCCTGTAGACGAGAAACATCTGTGGCAGATCCCCCATGGTTACTGTCGTGAGAAGTGGCGCAGCCACGCCTGGCAACCTACCCTGTTTGGTCCGGCCTGACCATCAAGGGAGATATATTCCCCATTTTCAGAGGTGACTCATGCCCCATATTAAGGTGTATCACAACCCCCACTTTCTTCTTTATCGCGGCGACCACTGTGAGATTGTTCCGCCCACACAGCCGGTGGCTACAGTGACAGCGCCCAATGGGCTGCCGCTGCACGCACTGTTAGAAGTCGGTTACACCCAAACACAGCATGGCTACGAACACGCTCGCTGGTTCAACAACCCCCAGGTGCTGCCCCACTTGCGCAGCACATCTGTTGGCGACTTGATAACCGATGGAGACGGCAATCTCTACGTGGTCGAAACCTGTGGTTTTCAACCCTACCAGCCGCAAACTATCGCTCCCGCATACCGATTGGCAGAAGCGTACCGGTTATTACAGAGCGCCACTGATGAGGTGGAGACCCGTGCTTTACCGATGTTGCTGCGGCAAGCATTGCTTGCCTTGCAACATGTCTTGACTGATGAAGGGTATCCTGCCAGCGAATTCCCTGTCTTGTGGAAAAATGCCCAACCTGGCGATCTGGTAGGCAGTCCCGAAACTGGTCAGTTTCGAGTCATTGGGCGTCGTTTGCGCCCCAAGTGGCGGGCTAAGCGGCTGTTAGCGCACATTCCCAATGGGCAGGTATGGATAGACAGCCCCAGAACGTGGGCAGTGCTGGCCCCGGTAGCTCCAACTGCATGAACAAAATTGAAAGCACATCTTTGCTATGCTGCCGCCAGACTCGGACTGCCTGACGGATCTGGCGCGAAACGCGCCGCATGGGGTGATTTTACTCTCCAGGAGGTATCTCCCTATGACGACACAACTTCCCCTTATCGTCTACGAATCAAACCCATTCGACCCACGACCGCGCCGTCGCATCTGTGACCTGCCGGCAGAAGACCGGCCATTGTATCGTTTGCACCATTGTGGCAGCGAAGCGTTGGCGACAGGCGAACTGCTAGCGCTGGTGTTGGGCACAAGCGACGCGCCTGGCCTGGCGCAGGATTTGCTGACCCGCTTTGGCTCGCTGCATCAATTGGCGCGGGCGGGCAAAGAACAGTTGATGCAGATACGCGGCATCGGCGAGGCGCAGGCAGCTCGCCTGGTGGCCGTGTTGGCATTAAGTCGCCGCCTGCAAGCGCCGCCTGCAGATGAGCGGCCATCCATCAAAAGTCCAGCAGATGCAGCACAACTGCTGTTGCCGCGCCTGAGTCACCTGACCCAGGAGGAGTTGCATGTCATTCTGTTGGACACGCGCAACCGGGTGTCAGGAGTGCAGGCCATTTATAGGGGCAGTTTGAATACCAGCGTTGTCCGCATTGGTGAACTGTTTCGTCCGGCCATCGAAGCCCATGCGGCAGCCATCATTGTGGCCCATAACCACCCTTCGGGGAACCCCACTCCCAGCCCGGAAGATGTGGCTGTGACACGGGAAATTGTCAAAGCCGGGCGGCTACTGAGCATTGAAGTACTAGACCACGTGATTATTGGCAGTGGCAGCCACACGAGCCTCAAAGAACGTGGTTTGGGTTTCGACTAATTCCCCCTTCTCTGGAGCAGTCCTATGAATGCACAAGTTACCCGTTCTGCTGATGGGCACACGTTCGAGTTGTTTATTGCCGGCAAACAACACCGCTATGCCAACGACAAAGAAGGTAAACGACAGGCGATCCTGGATGGCCTGTCAGCTATTGCCACCGTTGCCATAGAGCAGGAGGTCTATCTGCCCAGCAACGCAGCGTTACAACTGGTCGCAGCTGTGCTTTACCCCGATGGCATCCGTACTGAAGCGGCCTATGTGACAGCATGTGAGGTAGCGGAGAAAGCGTGTGCCCATCTGGGCTATGGGGATGAGGTACAATTAGGCCCACCCCACGTACCCTTTACCGCACGGGGCGCATACCGTAAACGGTATCCTCCAGTAGAATCAC
>CAYQYJ010000586.1:0-2417 GCA_964421605.1 uncultured Ardenticatenaceae bacterium
TGGCTCAGACCACTTCGATGATGGTCCAGAGAAATTGGCCAAACGGATTGCCCTGGGGGTCGAGTAAACGCCAGTCGCTGCGGTAAATTCCAGGGGCGGTAGGGGCAGTGAGTTCCAGGGAGAGTTCGACTGCTTCGCCGGGAGGCACAAGGGGCAAAGGACGCAGCAGCAGGTTGGTCATAGGCATGCCGGCAGCAAAACTAACCGCAAACCCCGGCGCCCAGGTCGTATTGCCATTGTTGCGCACGCGCCACGTCTTGATAAACGTCTCTCCAGGCGACATCTTCATGCCATCTGGAATAGTCACGTCCTCCTCAAAGACGACGTCGTTAATGGCCGGGATAATCTGCACAATCGTGAAAAAGAAGTCCCCAAACGGCTGCCCGCTGGGATCAGCCAGCATCCAATCGCTGCGGTAGAGGCCCGGAATACCCGGAGCGTGGCAGGTAACCGAAATCTCCGCCTGCTCCCCTGGCGGAGTCAAGGGTACAGGGTGGCTGATGCCGTCTAACAAGTCGTTAGCATGATGCACCAGTTCCCCCCCTTCTTTCCAGGTGCGGTCGCCGTTATTGCGCACCTTCCACGTTTTCACAAATTGGGAACCCGCCACAATCAAACTGTGGTCAGGAATAGTCACGTCATCCAGATAAAGACTGTTAAAGCTGCCCGTCTCTTCTGACGCGGGCACGGTAATAGCCGCCAGGCAAGCGTCGCCAAATGGATTGCCCGCCGGATCGTGCAGCCGCCAGCGGGCGCGATAGTTGCCTGGTTTGTTCGGACTTCTCAGGGGAACCGTCAACGCCGCCGTCTGCCCAGGCGCCAGATCAGGTAAAGGATGCGTGCGCTGCATCGTCATGGCCCGCCCGCTGACCAGGCGCAAAGTACAATTCTGGTCCCAACTCAGGTCGCCGCTGTTTTGCACCCGCCAGGTTTTGGAGAAGGGCACGTTGGCGTCCACTACCCCGCCATTCCGCAGCGCCACATCCTCAACCAGATGCGCCCCATAGGTGCGCGTGGGCCGCAGCCGTCGTCCCCCGCCTCCGCCAGGCTGCGTCCCCTCGCTCTCATCTTCTCCAGGCAGCACAACCAGCGCGGAATCGTCCGGCGCTGTGAAGGTTTGCGTCAGAGTCCAGTCCATCACCGGCTGGATCAATTTCTGCGCCCGATCGGCAATGCCGCCATACCCCCCGCCTAAATACCAGATGGCCGCGCCCAGCACCTCAGGATATTGCGCATACAGTTCGGCGACTTCTTCAATATGTGTCAGGGCTTTATCCACGTCGGGCACGTTGTTATACTCCCAGCCCCACTCAGTGATTAAAACCTTGGGGCGGGCAATGCCATGCTTGTCGGCGGCGCGGAATAGCCATTTGAAGCCGCCCATCAGGAAATCCCGTTCGCGCCAGATGTCATCAATCCGATAGCTATATTCATGCAGCGAAACGCCCAACTGGTCGGGGTGTTCGGCGCATAGCTCCAGATATTGCAGCATCCCATCCGTCTCCCACGCCCCCTGAGTAACGTCTGGCGTGCCGGCAGAAAAACCAAAAGCCGCATACCGATACCCCTCCGCCAGCGCAATCTGCCCGGTGTGCCAGGCAAACTTACCCAACCAGTCGCACCAGGCTACTTCCTTGCGTACTTCGTTAATCGTCTCCACCCAGGTGATCGCCGCGTCCAGGTTGGGCGGAAAGCGGGGATGGTGCAAATTCCAATGCGCCACAGCCGCCGCCTCTGGCTCTAGTTCATAGCGCGGAATATCGAAATGGTTGTCGTCATCTAGCTTCCCCGAACGGCGGAAAACCGACGTGTGGGGTACGTCAATTCCCTGCGCCTGATTCTGGCGTACGATGTCCTGCGCCTCATCCAAGCCGCGCATAGAGTCCGCCGTCTTAATAAAAAAAGGGATGCGCCGCTCATTCAGACGCTTCATCCAGTCGCCAATACCCGTGGGATTGCCGCCTTCAGCCAGGTGAAATCCAATCTTATTGAACGCCGTAGCCATCAGGGTCGCTCCTTATGCGTCGCACATCTATGCCATTAATGTTTTGGCTCCGCATCCCCCTGATTGAGCAGGTCGTCCAGATCAGCCTCGTTAATAGTCAGTTTGCCAGGTGAAAACGGTTCAAACCGTCTATTGCTCAGCCGGATGATGCCATCCGTCTCTTCCACGTCTTGGTAATCCACTATTACCAGGTCGCCAGCCAGGTTTTCATCCTCTTCAACAGATGGCGTCTGCCGCTCAGCCAGCGCGCGAGCAATGATCGCCCCTCCCACAAAACCAAACAGGTGCATTTGCCAGGAAACGCCCACCATCAAAGGGAATACGCCCCAAATGAAGCTGCCGTACAGCATAATAACGATCAGGGCGCTGCTCATAGCCACCAGACTGCGCTCGTAAACGGCGCGCAGCAGCA
>CAYQYJ010000587.1:0-2416 GCA_964421605.1 uncultured Ardenticatenaceae bacterium
GCCACCGACCAGGCGGAAGAAGCGGACGTGATCGTACTGGAAACGTGCGTGGTGCGGCAGCAGTCGGAAGACAAGGCGTATCACAAGCTGCACAGCCTGGTTCCGCTGAAACAGGAAAACCCCAACCTGACGGTGGCGGTGATGGGCTGCCTGGTGGGGGTTAAGGGGAACGAAGCCTTGCAGCGGCGTTTCCCCATGGTGGACGTGTTTATGCCGCCGCACAGCGACGGTTCGCCGCTGGTTTCTCATCTGCACCAACACGAGGATATCGCCTTTGAACAGGAAATGACGGCGCGGCAACACGCCTGGCAAGATGGGGACCTGGCGCTGCCATTGGCGCAGCGCGGGGAATTGGTGTCTGCGCCTGTGTCGGTGGTTTATGGCTGCTCTCATGCGTGTACTTTTTGCATTATCCCTTACCGCCGCGGCGTGGAGCGCAGCCGTCCTGTGGGCGAAATTGTAGCTGAGGTACGCTCGTTGGTGCGCCAGGGGGTTAAGGAAGTGGTGCTGCTGGGGCAGATTGTGGACCGGTATGGCAAGGATATCCCCGATGGGCCCGACCTGGCGGATTTACTACGCATTGTGAGCCAGGTAGAGGGGCTGGAGCGCATTCGCTTCCTCACCAGCCACCCCAACTGGATGACGGAGAAGATATTACGGGCGGTGGCTGAGCTGCCTAAGGTGATGCCGCAGATTGAAGTGCCGGCACAAGCCGGGGACGACGAGGTGCTGGCTAACATGAAGCGGGGTTACACGGCGCAGCAATACCGCCAACTGGTGCGCCAGATACGGGAGATCATTCCTGACGCCGCTATTCATGGGGACATCATCGTCGGTTTCCCTGGCGAAACAGAGGCGCAATTCCAGCGCACCTATGACTTGTTGGCAGAACTGCGCTTAGACAAAATCCATCTGGCGCGCTACAGTCCCCGCGAAGGCACGGTGAGCGCGCGGCGCATGGTGGATGACGTGCCCGACGCGGTCAAGCGAAGCCGTTTTCAACGGCTGGAAGAGTTACAGCGGGTGGTATCCCAGGAAAAAACGCGCCAATTTCTGGGCGAAACGGTGGAAGTCTTGGTAGAAGAGCGGCACAAAGGGCGCTGGCGCGGGCGTAACCCGCAAAACAAGCTCGTCTTTTTTGACGATGTGCGTGAGCTAAGCGGGCAGCTAGTCCCGGTGCGTATTACCTGGGCAGGACCGTACAGCCTATCGGGCGAAGCTGCCGATCAACCACGTCTGCCTGGCTTGGCAACTAACAGCATTCCCTTGATGGCGGTATAGTGCGCATTTTGCTGCTGGACCCGGACGAAAGTCAGCGACAGGCGGCGGCAGGCGCTTTGCGGCGCGGCGGCATTTCTGAGCTGTCTCTGGCAAGCAACTGGCGGCAAGCCTGCCTGCTGTTAGGGCAGCAGCCATACAACCTGGCGCTAGTCAGCGAAGCGACGGGCAGCGCTGACCTGGTGCGGGCTTTGCGCCTGATCCAGGCAGACCTGCGGGTTGTGCTCCTTACAGCCAATGACCAGGAAGCGAACCATCTGCCTATGGCTAACACGCAGGGGGCGCTGTCCTACCCCAAGCTGCAATCTGACGCGGCGACGGCGTTGGCGGAAGCGCTGCGGCAGCCGGCTCTACCAACAACTGCGGCGCAAACGTCCGCCCCTCCCCTGCCCATCAGCCAGATGCGCGATATCCTGAAACAGGCGATTACGGATGAAAGTATCGAAAACAGTTTGATTGCCCTGGAGACGGGGCTGGTGGTTTCGCGCGGCGCGCTCAGTGAACGGCTGGCGGCAGCTATTGCCGTCATTGTGCGCCATTGCTGGAATGATGCCAGCTTTCCCGTACAGGTGCAGTTTTTGCATTTGCCCACCCTTTCGGGGGACCACGTTGTCTATGCGCAGCGGGTACAGGCTGAGGGACATGGGCAGCCGGAGCTTTTGTTAATCCTTCTAGCCAGGCCATCTACCAGTATGGGTGTGCTGCGGGAGCAGGCGGATGGGGCTGCGCAGCGGCTGCGCGTTGCCAGCGATGCGGTTATGCCGTCTGCCGCGCTGCTGGCAGCAAACGGGGAAGTTGTGGGCGATGGCGAGGACGCCAACGTCGAGCGTAGTTACGCTATCGCCTGGCATCCGGTGGCGCCATTGCCGGCAGTGCTGCATATCCCTTTGCGACGGGTGTTGGAACGGTTGGCAAATGCCGGCAGTTGCCACCTCCATTACCTGAATATCACCCCTGACCTGGTGCATATGGTGGCTACCTGTCCACCGGGCGGCAACAGCATCTGGCTGGCGCAACATTTCAAGAACGGTTCAGAGACAGAAATCCAGAAACAGTTTGGCGTGAACGCGCGGCTGTGGGCCAGAGGGTACTTTGCGCGAGAATCAAACACCCCCTTGTCCAGTGCGGAAATCAACCT
>CAYQYJ010000588.1:0-2415 GCA_964421605.1 uncultured Ardenticatenaceae bacterium
AAATGAGCGGCGTAAGAGTATTGGTAGGCACACGCAAAGGCGCTTTTATTCTGACGGCAGATGGCAAGCGCCAAAAATGGGCAGTCAATGGTCCCTTCTTTGGCGGTTGGGAAATTTATCACTTGAAAGGTTCCCCCGTTAACCCCAACCGGATATACGCCTCGCAATCCAGCAGTTGGTTTGGACAGGTCATGCACCGCTCCGACGATGGCGGGGAGACGTGGACCACTGTGGGCAATGAGTTTGTCTATGAGGGCGTCCCCGGCACCCATCAATGGTACGACGGCACGGCCCACCCCTGGAAGTTCCAGCGCGTCTGGCATCTGGAACCCTCGCTCACCGATCCCGAAACGGTGTACGCAGGCGTGGAAGACGCCGCCCTGTTTCGTTCCAGCGACGGTGGGCAAACGTGGCAGGAACTTGCCGGACTGCGTGGTCACGGCTCCGGGCCCAATTGGCAGCCAGGCGCCGGCGGCATGTGCCTGCACACCATTTTGCTGGATGGCGCTCACCCCGAACGCATCTTTATCGCTATCTCTGCGGCTGGCGCGTTTCGCACGGATGATGCCGGCATCACCTGGAAACCCATCAATCGCGGCTTACGCTCCGACTACATCCCCGACGCCGAAGCCGAAGTCGGTCACTGCGTCCACCGCATCGCCATGCACCCCGCCCGCCCCAACGTCCTCTTCATGCAAAAACATTGGGACGTGATGCGCAGCGACAATGCGGGCGACTCCTGGCAAGAAGTCAGCGGCAACCTGCCCAGCGACTTTGGCTTTGTGGTAGACGTACACGCGCACGAGCCAGACACGATTTACGTCGTGCCCATCAAGAGCGACTCCGAACATTATCCGCCCGATGGCAAGCTGCGCGTCTATCGCAGCCGCACAGGCGGCCATGAATGGGAAGCGCTGACCAACGGGCTGCCCCAAAGCAACTGCTACGTCAATATCCTGCGCGACGCCATGGCGGTGGATTCCCTCGATTCTTGCGGCATCTACTTTGGCACGACGGGCGGTCAGGTATACGCCTCGGCGGATGCTGGCGACACCTGGATGCCCATTGTGCGCGACCTGCCCGCTGTGCTGTCTGTCGAGGTGCAGACGCTGCCATGATCCGCGTTATCTTGCCGGCACATCTGCGCAACCTGGCCCGCGTCAGCGGCGAAGTGACCCTATCTATTGAGGGGGAAATCACCCAACGCGCCATCCTGGACGCGCTAGAAACCCGCTACCCCATGCTGCGCGGCACCATCCGCGACCATGTCACGCAACAGCGCCGCCCTTTCCTGCGTTTCTTTGCCTGCCAGGAAGATTGGTCCCACACCTCCCCTGATGCCCCCCTCCCCGCCGCTGTGGCCTCCGGCGCCGAGCCTTTCGTCGTCCTCGGCGCTATTGCCGGCGGCTAGACAATGATCTCACGCGGAGACGCGGAGGGCGCGAAGAAAAAATCTTCGCGCCCTCACGTCCTTTGCGTCTTGGCGGTGAATTTTTCCGATCTTCTTAACCGCGCTCGCCAATCAACACGTCAATCAGTTGCAGCGCGCCGCCGCGTAGAATTTCCGCCGGCGCCGATTTGCCCACGCGGTCGCCGCTGAGCAGGGATACCAGGTCGTCGTGGCTGCGCACGGGGATGCCGGCAAACTTCACAATCGTATCCCCCAACACCAGCCCGCTCTGCTCTGCCGGGCTGCCCGCTTCCACCGCCACAATCAACAGACCCGTTTCCTGCCCCACCTCGCCGCGCACCGCCTGCGGCAGGCGCACCGCCTGCGTGCTCACGCCCAGGTAGCCGCGCTTCACTTTGCCATCGGACACCAGGGTAGCCACAATGCGGTTCAGCGTGCCTACGGGAATCGAAACGCTCACGCCCCGCGCCAGCGCCGAACTGTTCAAACCCACCACGCGCCCCTGCGCGTCCACCAGGGGGCCGCCAGAAAAGCCAGGGTACATGATGACGTCCGTCTGCAAATAACGGTCAATCACGCCGCCGCCGCCCGTGCGCCAGCCATCCCCCACGGCGCTGACAATGCCCAACGTGGCCTGCACCGTTTTGCCCGGACGCCCCAACGCCAGCACAAACTGCCCCACGCGCAAATCCGCCGCGTCTACCCGCGCCAGCACAGGCAGGTCGCCGGCTTCCGCCCGCAGCACAGCCAGGTCCGTCGTCGGATCCCGCCCCACCAGCGCCGCCGTCACCGTGCGACCGTCAGCCAGCCCCACTTGAATGCCGCTGTCCGCCCGCACCACATGGTTACTGGTGACAATCAACCCGTCGGTGGCCCAGATCAGGCCCGTTGCCGGCATTCGCCGCCGCGCCTCCACGCGCACCACGCCCGCGCCCGCCGTGACCACAGCTTGCGCCAATCCTTCCGATAACTGCCATAATGCGTCTGACATAGAACTCTCCTTC
>CAYQYJ010000589.1:0-2390 GCA_964421605.1 uncultured Ardenticatenaceae bacterium
AAAAATGGGTGTCAGCCCCGCCTACGGCGGGGCTGACACCCACCACGATTAAGTGTAGTGCTACCGTCCTGAGCATCGTCGAAGGATTCGTGGCGAAAAATATCGGCGATGGACACTCGCCACGCTTACTTGTGGGCTACCCGCTTTGTGATAAACGGCTTATTTTCGCGGGCAAAAATGGTGGTACAATGGAAACACCATCCTCGTATGGGTCTGAACAGGCATATTGGCCGGGTTGGAGCCGGTGTGAGCGCCCACCAGAACGGCAAGAGCAACTGCCTGACGCTCAGGAACATGGAGTTGAGAAGTGACCAATGATCGCGCCCGTTATCAAAAGGCGTTAACCGTCGGGCTGACCTATAACAGGCGGCAGCAGTGGAAAGAAGCGATTGCCGCCTTGCGCATTGCTTTGGGCGAATTCCCCCATGAGGCGGAGGTGTACGCTGGCCTGGGCGACGCCTGTTTTGGCTTGAAAATGTACGACCGGGCGTTAGAGTGTTATAAGCTGGCGGCGCGCCATTCGCAGGGGGACATCGTACACCTGAACCAGGTGGCTGATGTGCAAGAACGAATGGGGCAGTTGCACGAAGCCAGCCGCACGTATATGGCTGCTGGCGAGATTTTTTTGCGGCTGAATCGCCTGGAGGAAGCCACGGATAACTGGGAGCGCGCCGTGCGCCTGGAACCCAACTTGCTGGGCGCGCATCAACGCCTGGCGATGACGTTTCAGCGACAAGGCGACGTGAAGCGCGCAGTGCGCGAATATCTGGCGATTGCCCGGATTTTGCAGGAGCAGGGGGAGCAGCAGAAGGCGCTGCAAATGTGCCAGGCGGCGCTGCGTCTTGATCCAGACAATAAAGATGTGCTGACAGCTATGGATCTGGTGCGTTATGGCGTTCAGGCTTATCCTGATGAAGTCGTGGCGGCGGCGGCGGTGGAGCCAGCCGCGATCCCAGCCGCCGAGGAGACCAGCGCATCCCTGGCGGACACGGTACGGCAGTTGGCAACTATTTTTGAGGCGGAGCGAAAGAGCCGTCCGGAGTCGCCAGCGCTGCCCCACCGCCCGCTGGAAGCTGCCCGTAAAATGGCGCAAAATGAACTGGCGGAGGAGATTTTCCGCGAAGAAGAAGGGGATGAAGCCGCGGCTTTGAGCAAGCTGGAACGCGACGCCTTGATTGGGCAGGGTATAGATTTTGAAATGCGCGGCTATCAGGAAGAAGCGATTCGCTGTTATGAAAAAGCTGTGCAGGGGGGATTGAAACTGCCAGCCGTTTTCTTTACGTTGGGGGTGCTTTATCAGGAAAGGGGCCGGCAGGAGGCGGCGCGGCGGGCGTTTTTAATTGCCGGCAAGAGCCAGGCATATCAGGCTGCCTGCCGTCTGGCTATACACAACCTGCCCGTGACTGGCAGCGCTGCCAGCCACGCTTAGTGCGCGTGGATTTCTTTGGCCACGGTTTCCAGTTCGGCAATCAGACGGCTGGAGTTGATATTCTTGAGTAAATAACGGTTAGCGCCAGCCTGGAGCAAAACCTCCCGCTCGACCACATCTTCATAGGACGTCAACACAATAACGCCCACGTGGGCGGCGACAAGCTGTTTGACCACTTCCGCCAGCAGATAAGGGGAGAGCTTGCGCGTGCTTTTCAGCCCCAGCAGTATAATGTCTGGAGCCAACTCGCGGGTATGCTGCAAGGCTGCGGTCAGGTTGTCGTCCACGGCCACAATGTTCAGGTGGGCGGAAGAGCGCAGGCGCACTTCCAACGCCTGCCGCACGGCGGGGTGCTCATCCATAATTTGCAGCTTGATAGGGTTCATGTTGGATTTGCGGACGCTATGTGGCAACGGGTCAACGCCTGGCGGCGGGGGGCCGGGCAGCGGTTGAAATTCGTTAGCGGACAGGATGCCTGAATATTCCATGACGGTCTCACCAGATTGGGCCACGCGGCATCTGCCGTCAAACAGGCGCGTGGATGTGATAAAAATAAACCAGAGCAGTCAGACAAAGTGATAGTTTGCCCACCATTTTCAGCGCCTCCACGCCTCCGCGTGAGGCTGTTTTCACGGGAGAATGCCGGCATTGTAAGCCCCGCCCCCCATCCTCTCCAGTAATAAATGTCACCCAATGCCCATGACAAGCGTCATCTGGAACAAAACAGCTATTTTAAGGATAAAAGTCACCCCCAAGCAGTGACATTTCCCACCGTCCCCCACACAGCCAATCCCATACACTGGGGGCAGGTTCGCTGGCTGCCAGTGACCGCTGCCAGTTTGGGCGGCTTGCAAGACGGCCAACAAACCAGTATCATGACCGCAACCCGTTTTCAAACCATTATGGAAGACGCTAGAAGGGTGTCAGCATGAGCAATATTGTGACAACGAAAGGCGAAATT
>CAYQYJ010000590.1:0-2388 GCA_964421605.1 uncultured Ardenticatenaceae bacterium
CCAAAAAGCGGATAGAAAGGCAAGGTTTAGCGGGGCGGGGGTGGTTGTGTTAAAATGCCGGCATGAGTAAACCAAACCCTGCAGAATTAATCGTCATCGGCGGCGGGCTGGCGGGCACGGAAGCGGCCTGGCAGGCGGCAGAGCGGGGTATCTTTGTTACGTTGTACGAGATGCGCCCGCAGCAGCAGACGCCCGCGCACGTTTCGGATCGGCTGGCGGAACTGGTATGCAGCAATTCGCTGGGCTCCGTCTTGATTGACAAAGCGCCGGGTCTGCTCAAAGCCGAAATGCGCGGGCTGGGCTCCCTGATCCTGGATTGCGCGGAGAGGGCGGCGATTCCTGCCGGCATTTCCCTCGCCGTAGACCGCAACCTGTTTGCCGAACTGGTCACCGGGCGCATCCAAAGCCACCCCCATATCCAGCTTATCCATCAAGAAGCGACCCGCATTCCCGCTGAGCCAGCCATTATCGCCAGCGGGCCCCTCACCTCACCGGCCCTCACGACCGCCCTGCAAGCCCTCAGTTCCCAGGAGTACCTCTACTTCTTTGACGCCCTTTCGCCCATCGTCAACGCCGAAACCATCAACATGGACGTGGCTTTTCGCGCTTCCCGATGGGAAAAGGGGGAACAAGAGGAGGGGGATTATATCAACTGCCCCATGACGGAAGCGGAATATAACCGCTTTTATGACGCCCTGGTAGCGGCGGAAACGATTCAACTGCGCCAGTTTGAACTGGACGATCCCCGCTTTTTTGAAGGCTGCCTGCCCGTAGAAGTGTTAGCCAAACGAGGGCGGGAGGCGCTGGCTTTTGGTCCCATGCGGCCCGTCGGGTTGGTGGACCCGCGCACCGGGCGGCAGCCGCACGCGGTGGTGCAGTTGCGCCAGGACAACACGGCTGGCTCGCTTTATAACCTGGTTGGCTTTCAGACCAATTTGCGCTGGAGCGAACAGCGGCAGGTCTTGCGCCTGATTCCGGGGTTGGAAAACGCCGAATTTTTCCGTTATGGCATGATGCACCGCAACACATATATCAACGCGCCCGAACTGTTGCAGCCGACGATGCAATATCGCGGGCGGGCGGATCTGTTTTTTGCCGGGCAGTTGACCGGGGTGGAAGGGTATGTGGGAAATGCCGGCACAGGGCTGCTTGCCGGCATCAACGCTGCCCGCCTGCTGACAGGGGATTTGCCCGTCATCTTGCCCACGCAGACGATGCTGGGCGCGCTGTGCCATTACGTCACCCACGCCGAAGCCAAAACTTTCCAGCCCATGAAGGCAAACTTTGGACTGCTGCCGCCCCCTGAAAGCCGCATGAAAAAAGAAGACCGCTACGCCTACTACAGCAAACGGGCGTTGACGGCGCTGCGCCGCTTTGCCCGCGAACGGCGGCTGGCTTTTGATCAGGCGGCAGCGGAGCGGGTTCTGACGGGGGCCGTCCCGACGCCGTGAAACCATTCGTCCGGCCCTATTTTCTGTGGGGATTATTGTTGTTGGTGGGCTGGCTGGCGGGCTGCCAGCGCGCTGCCGCGCCAGAAGCGACAGCGACCGCCACGGCGGTGGTTACGCCTTCTCTGACTGCCAGCGCTGCGCCGACTATGCCGGCAGCCACGCCCGTTACCTTTCGCTTCGACGGTCAAAGCGCCTTCCAATTTGCGGCGGATCAGTTGGCTCTGGGCCCCCGCTGGCCCGGCTCCCCCGGACACCTGGAAACCCGCGCCTACATCATAGCCCAGGCTGCCCGTTTTGGTTGGGAAGTCGAAACGCAAGATTTTGACTATCAAGGGTTTGCTGCCCAAAACATTATTGCCCGCGCCAATGTGGGGCGCGGCCCCATCGTTATCCTGGGCGCGCATTACGACACGCGCCGCCTGGCTGACCAGACGCCAGGCAGCCGCGATCCCGTTCCGGGCGCGGTAGATGGGGCCAGCGGCGTGGCGGCATTGTTAGAACTGGCGCGCGTGCTCAACCTGGCGCAGATTGAGCGGGAAATCTGGCTGGCGTTTTTTGACGTGGAGGACAACGGCAGCGGCGGCATTCCTGGTTGGGATTGGATTGCTGGCTCTCGCTACATGGCGGACAACTTGACTGCGACCCCCGCCGCCGTCGTCATTCTGGACATGATTGGCGACGCCGACCAGCGGCTTTATTACGAAGGCAACTCTGACCCCGCTCTGCAAGCCGAATTGTGGCAGATTGCCGCCGCTTTGGGGTATGGCGACTTTTTTATTCCCACCCTTCGGCATACAATGATAGATGACCATCTGCCCTTTGCCCAACGGGGCATTGTCGCGGTAGACATTATTGATTTTGACTACCCCTACTGGCACACAGTAGACGACACGCTGGACAAAATCAGCCCAGATAGCCTGGAGCGCGTAGGCCGCAC
>CAYQYJ010000591.1:0-2373 GCA_964421605.1 uncultured Ardenticatenaceae bacterium
CGTCATCTGCGTCCTATTCTCTTCCCGCAAAAGTATTGGTCTCCCTCCGCCTAACTGGTACAATAAATAGCGGCTTATGACGCAGTGCGTAGTGAGCCGCCCCGGCCTGGGTCGGGTAATTCATTCCTTGCCAGTTTTTCGTTGTTCTACCCGCGCCCTCCAGGTAGGATAACCATGCCTGCGCCCCTGGCGCGCCCGCCATTCCTGGCGCGCCCGCCATTGGGCGCCGGATAAGGTAGTAAAACATGCTGACCACCGTCGAAAAAATCCTGTTTACATTGCTAGTCCTCGCTTCCCTGTCAGCGGGCTATATTGCTTTTGAGCGCATGGTGAAGATCATTATGCGCGGCGCGGGAGAACTGCGCCTGGATGGGCTGCCCAAACGGCTGCTCACCGGGGCTGTGGCGCTGGCGACGCAGGGGAACATTATCAAGAACCGCAAGATCACGTCTCTCTTCCATTACGCTGTGGCCTGGGGGTTTATTTTCTACGGGCTGGTGAACGTGGTGGATGTGGTGGAAGGGTTTGTGCCCAACTTTCACTTTTTGGGGGATACGGTTTTTGCCGGCATCTACCGCCTCCTGGCGGACGTGTTGAGCATTGGCGTGCTGGCGGGCGTCGTCTACTTCCTCATCCGCCGCTTCATCGCCCGCGACAAACCGCTGCAAATTCGGGAAAACGTTAAATTGTACCCGCGCGCGCGGCAGGGGGGCATCTCCCGCGACTCCTTCATCGTCGGCTTTTTCATCCTGTTCCATGTCGGCGCCCGCTTCACCGGTCAGAGCTTCTTGCTGGCGCGCGAGGGCAGCGACGTGTGGCAGCCGTTCGCCTCCCTGGTCTCTGGATTGTGGGCTGGCGTCTCCCCGGCGACTCTGACTGTGGGCTGGCACATGACCTGGTGGCTGGCGCTGGGTCTGATTCTCCTCTTTATCCCTTACTTCCCCTCCACCAAGCACGCGCACCTGTTCATGGGGCCCATCAACTTCATGACCCGCCCGCAACGCACGGCGCTGGGCGCGCTGGACCCGCTTAACTTTGAGGATGAATCTATCGAACAGTTTGGCGTGGCTACCCTGACGCAGTTGCCCAAGACGCAAATCCTGGATGCTTTTGCCTGCATCATGTGTAACCGCTGCCAGGAAGCGTGCCCCGCCTATAACACGGGCAAGGAGCTATCGCCAGCCGCCATTGAGGTTAACAAGCGTTACTTCCTGCGCGAGCACATGGTCAGCCTGGCGGCGGGCGCGGCGGACACGATTCCCTTGATGGATTACGCCATCTCCGAAAGCGCCTTGTGGGCTTGCACCACCTGCGGCGCGTGCGTGGAGGTGTGTCCGGTGGGCAACGAGCCGATGTTCGACATCCTGCACATGCGCCAGGAGCGGGTGATGATGGAGAGCGATTTCCCCGACCAGCTTAAGGGGGCGTTCACAGGCATGGAGCGCCTGAGCAACCCGTGGGGCATGACAGAAGATCGCCTGGCCTGGGCAGCCCCGCTGGACTTCCAGGTGCCTACGGTGGAAGAGAATCCTGATTTTGAGGTACTTTACTGGGTGGGGTGCGCGGGCGCGTTTGATCCGGGCGGGCAAGCCATTGCCCAGGCGATAGCCACGGTGCTGCACAGCGCGGGCGTCAACTTTGCCGTGCTGGGCGACATGGAAACGTGCACGGGGGACAGCGCCCGCCGCGCCGGCAACGAATACCTGTTCTTCGAGATGGCGCAAGCCAACATTGAAACTTTGAACGGCGCGGGCGTGGACAAAAAGACGATTGTCACCGGCTGCCCCCACTGTCTGCACACGCTGGGCAAGGAGTACCCGGCCCTGGGCGGGCATTATCGCGTGCTGCACCATACGCAAATGATTGCGGACCTGGTGGGCAAGGGCAAACTGCAATTGGATGGGAACCGCCTGGAAAAGGTGACTTTCCACGATCCCTGCTATCTGGGCCGGCACAATGGCGTCTACGACGCGCCGCGCGACGCGCTGGCGCAGGCGGGCATGACGCTGTTGGAAATGGATCGGAGCAAGAATAACTCTTTCTGCTGCGGCGCGGGCGGGGCGCAAATGTGGAAGGAAGAGGAGCATGGGACGCAGGCGGTGAACGCCAACCGTTTTGCCGAAGCCAAAGGCACGGGGGCGGAAGTGTTGGCGGTGGGCTGCCCGTTCTGCGCCATTATGATGAAGGACGCCAACCAACAGGCTGGCGCGCCCATGCAAGTGAAGGACGTGTCGCAGGTTGTGGTAGAAGCCATCCGCGCCTGAGCCGGGATTTACCGCGAAGACGTGAAGGGAGGTTGTTGGGGGCGGGAGGCAGACCCCCATCCCCCAACCCCCTTCCCCCTTTAGAGCGTGTTTGAAAAATAATTCTACC
>CAYQYJ010000592.1:0-2368 GCA_964421605.1 uncultured Ardenticatenaceae bacterium
TACCCCTTCCCTGACGAGGGAGGAGGGATTACCCGATTATTTTCTTAATGTCCAATCAGCTTGTCCGCGCAAACTAACCGTTTGCGCTACAAAAATAGGGCGCGAGGTGGGCGTTTGCAGATTACAAAAGTCTGGTAGACTTTTGTCATCTGAGAATGGCGGTAATTTGATGATGACAGCAGAGGGTCAGGATGAATGTACAGTTTGGCGTAGCCAAGATCAATAAATATGCCATGAGCGACAGCGGCGATACGCTGGAGATGATTGAACGACCGCACGGCGGGCTGTCGTTGGTGCTGGTGGATGGGCAGCGCAGCGGTAAAGCGGCCAAGCTGATTAGCAATGTGGTGGCGCGGAAGGCGATCCAACTGCTGGCGGAAGGGGTGCGGGATGGGGCGGCGGCGCGGGCGGCGCACGATTACCTGTACACGAATCGCGGCGGCAAGGTCAGCGCCACGTTGAACATCGTTTCCATTGATACGGATACGCGCACGCTGGTCATTTCGCGTAATAATGAAGCGCCTGTTTTGCTGTATACGTTGCAAACGGGCGTGACGGCGCTGAACGCGCCGTCGGAAGCGGTGGGGGTGCGGCGGAATACGAAACCCGTGATTACCGAAGTGCCTATTGAGTTGGGGACGGTGGTGGTGGCTTTTACGGATGGGCTGCGACATGCCGGCACAATGAGCGGCAGCCAGACCTACGACGTCCTGGGCGCTTTTTCGCGGCTGCTGCAAGACCAGGTGTACGACGCCCAAAAAATCGCCAACACCTTGCTAGATGAAGCTGTGGCTTTGTGCCAGGGGCGGCCTAACGACGACATCAGCGTGGTGGTGGTGTCGGTGCGGGAGACGCCGCCCAACGAAGTGCGCCGCTTGAGCGGGAATCTACCGCTGCGCGGTTAATGCCCAACGGTGGGGAAGCGACCATGATGACCGGAAAGCAACGCGCATATCGGCTGGCTGTGGTGGGTCCGTGCAGCGCCGGCAAAACGACGCTGGTACAGGCGCTGCGCGCGGCGGGCTACGAAACGCGGCACGTGGCGCAGGAGCATTCTTACGTGCAGGATATGTGGCAGCGCATCAGCCGCCCTGACCTGCTTATTTTTCTGGACGTGGATTACGCTACGGCGCTGGCGCGACGACCGACGACCACAGGCGGCCCGGAGCGGCAGGCGCAACAGCGGGCGCGGCTGGCGCACGCCCGCCAACATTGCCATTTTTACCTGGACACCAGCCTGCTTACGCCAGAGGAAGTGCGGCAGCGGGTGATGGCGTTCTTAGAACAAATGGGCGCGCTGCCGCCCCTGGAGGCGCAGGATGCCCATTAACGGTCAGACGGCCCTGGTGGGGGTGATGGGCTGGCCTGTGCGTCACAGCCTCAGCCCGGCAATGCACAATGCGGCGGCGGCGGCGCTGGGGTTGAACCTGGTATACGTGCCCCTGCCGGTGGCGGCGACTGAGGTGGCGGCGGCAGTGCGCGGGCTGCGCGCCCTGGGGTTTCTGGGGGCGAACGTGACGATTCCGCACAAACAAGCCGTGCTGCCGCTGTTGGACGAAGTGGACGAGGCGGCGCAGGCGATTGGCGCGGTGAATACGATTGCAGTGCGGTCGGGGCGGCTGTGGGGCGCAAATACGGATTGGTCAGGGTTTCTGGCGGATTTGCAAGCGTTGGGGGTGGTCGTGGCCGGGAAAAAGGCGCTGGTGTTGGGCGCGGGCGGGTCGGCGCGGGCGGTGGCGTATGCGTTGGCGGCGGCGGGAGCGGCGGTGACGGTGTTGGCGCGGCGGCTGGCGCAGGCAGAACAGTTGGCAGCGGACCTGGCCCCCCATTTGCCGTTAGCCCAGCCCATCTTGGGCCGCCTATTAACGAAGGTTGCTGTAGATACGATGGCAGACCTGGTTGTGAATACAACGCCGTTGGGGATGTCGCCAGATGAGGATGGCTGCGCCTGGCCCGAGGGAGTTCCGCTGCCGGCAGGCGCGTTTGTATATGATCTGGTGTATAACCCGCCGCGCCCGCGGCTGTTGCAAATGGCAGCGGCGGCGCAGCAGCGGCACGCCAACGGTCTGGGTATGCTGCTGCGGCAGGGCGCGCAGGCGTTTCAGCTTTGGACCGGG
Source organism: uncultured Ardenticatenaceae bacterium (assembly GCA_964421605.1). Lineage (GTDB taxonomy): Bacteria > Chloroflexota > Anaerolineae > Promineifilales > Promineifilaceae > JAGVTM01. The sequence goes on from CAYQYJ010000592.1 coordinate 2,118, forward strand.
CGTGAGCCAGACCTGGCAGTCATGGCGGCAGCAGTGCGCGCAGAAGCAGGTCTGTCCCTTTAACTGCTTACGACCCGGCAAAACGGGCGAAAAATATCGACGATTGGCAATTTTGGGCGCAGCTGCGCCCAAAATCGCCCATAAAAATGGGTGTCAGCCCCGCCGCAGGCGGGTGACACCCAATACGCTGAAGTGTAGCGCTACCGATGCAAAGATCGCCAGGAAGAATCAGGGAATCCTGGCATCTTGGC
>CAYQYJ010000593.1:0-2356 GCA_964421605.1 uncultured Ardenticatenaceae bacterium
GGTTACTAACGCATCATACAGACGCTCTTGCCTGGCTATGCCGCGCCGGCCTAACCAGGTGTCGCGGATAGTTTGACCGCTGGCGAGGTTGACCATGACGCTGCCGGCAGCATTGAGCAGATAGCTGAGGACAAACAGGATAAAAGTTCCCAGCACCACCTGCCAGGTCGTGGACAACGACTCAAAAGCCAGGATGGCGGCAACATTGTGCTGGCGCAAAACAGGTAAAACCAACACCTGATTCAGAGCCAGAAAAATGGCGGCGGCTACGATTGGGCCGGGCTTTATCAGTTTTTTGAAATCGTCCGTGATGGTATTGCCCAGAACTTCGGTCAAAGAAGATAATACAGGGAAGATACTCACCGGCGGCTCCTTTCACAAACAGGCGTGATGATGGCTGATAGCGATTTAACCACAAGCGTAACGAGAGAAAAACCAGTTAGTAGAGAGATTATAGGCTAACAGGATACGGCTGTAAAGCCACAACGATTGAAGATGAAGGGGGGAGATTACAAAAGTCTGGCAGACTTTTGTAATCTGGCCCGTCAACAAAAGCCCACACACACCCAAAGCAATCGAAGCGGTCGGTTTTTGAACGCAGGTTCAGCGTTGCATTCAGGGAACGTAAAGTTCATAGAGGGGGCCGGGATCGGGAATCCAGTACATACCCAGGTACAGGTTGCCTTTATTGTCCTCGCCGAAAGTATTGAGGAACAGATCCACGGCGTCAAATGTGCCCAACTGTACGGTTTCAGGCACGCCATTTTCGTAGGTCATAGCGAAGATGGAACGGCGGCAGGAGTCGGCAAAGATGAAGCGACCATCTGTTTCGGGGCGAAGGACTTTGCCGGCAATCACCGCGCAGCCCGTCCCGACGCCGTGCCCGTGAGGGTAGTAATAGACAGGCAGGGTGAAACGCCACGGCTCGGCGCACACGCCTTCGGCTAACATTATCTCCGGCCCCTCCAAACAGGGCCAGCCAAAATTAAAGCCAGGCGCACCGCCAGGGATGATGTCTACTTCCTCCCAGGCGCGGTCGCCCACATCGCCAATGTAAATGTGACCGCGCACGGGGTCAATGGCAAAACGCCACGGGTTGCGCAAGCCGTAAGCCCAGATTTCTACCGGAACAAGAGCCTGGGCATCGAGATAGCGGCGCGTTTGCCAGGGGGCATTGGCATTCACCAGACTGTCCACGTTCAGGCGCAACAATTTGCCCAACACGGATTGGGCATCCTGAGCTACCAGGAACTGCGAATCATCCCCTACCCCCTGGTACAAATAGCCATCTAGGGGATTGAACGCCAACCCGCCGCCGTTGTGTAAGATGCCTTGTTGAGGTATTTGCAGCAGGATCAGCTCGCTGGCAGGATCAGCCACCTGGGGGTCGGCAGAGACATGGAAGCGGGAGGTGCGCACTTCCCATTGAGCGCCTAACTGGGCGGTGTAAGTGACAAAGAAATAACCGTTTTGCGCGTATTCGGGATGGAATGCCAGACCCAAGAGACCCTGTTCCTGCCCATCATCCACGACGCGGTCGCTGATGTCCAGGAAGAGGCTGATAGTTCCAGAGGGTTGGATGACAAAAATTACGCCGCGCTTTTCCATGACAAAGAGGCGGTCGTCGCCGGCGTGGGTAATGTCTGTGATGGGACCAAAGCTGCCTATGCCAGGCGTGATCTCAAACTCACGGGGCGTAACCATAACAGGCAGGTATACAGTACCCGGTTCAGCAGCCTGGCCCGATGGTGTAGCGCGGAGAAAGACAAAGCCTGTAACCACCAGCAGGGTGCATAACAGGCCCCAAAAAGCAGGAAAGGTCTCACTAACCTGAAAAAGAAGACCGCGGGTTGTTCCGCCAGTTGCCGGCAAAACGCGAACCGATTTCTTTGCTGGATATTGAGGTGAACTATTGAGAGGCATACAATAACGTCCTTGTTGTCCGGCTCATAACCAGACGGGCGCGGGAGTCAGTCTGGCTAGTCAGGGGTTGCCGCCCGGCAACGAGGGCGATTGCTATGGCGGCAACCATCAGTTGTTGTCCGTTGTGGACATGATCTGAATTATTGCCAACTCTTTTGATTGGTCAAGGGGGGAACAGACACGCCACAATGCCGGCGACGGGCAATTTTGGGCGCATATGCGGCCAAAATTGCCCATAAAAATGGGTGTCAGCCCCGCCTGCGGCGGGGCTGACACCCACCATGATTACGTACAGCGCTCCCCCAGTTCCGCGTTTAGTTGTCTGCCACGACGAAATTGCTGGCTAATTCAGCCAATAGTTTGCCGGCAGCGTCGTATGCCCATACGGTCCAACTGTAGTGCCCGGCAGGCAGGGGAGCGTCCACAGTGAGCA
>CAYQYJ010000594.1:0-2355 GCA_964421605.1 uncultured Ardenticatenaceae bacterium
TGGTAGTGTGCGGAATGACGCAGGATGAGGGCGTGCGGCATGATGAAATGATGAAGGAACCGAGTAAGCTGCAATCGGCCCTGGCGGTGAGTCTGGGGTCTTTGACGAACCTGGCGGTGGGGCTGGCGGCGCAGGCGGTGATTGCGGCGCGGTTTGGCGCTGGGGCGGAGGTGGACGCCTACTTTACGGCGTTGGTTGTGCCGACGACGCTGGTGAGTATCTTCCTGGTCAGCCTGAACCTGATCTTTATTCCCGTTTTTATTGACGCCAAAGAGCAGTATGGGGAAGAGGAAGCGTGGTTGATGGTGAGTTACCTGTCCACCAACCTGATAGTTTTGCTGCTGCTGATTTCGCTGGCGTTGTACGTCTTTTCGCCGGCTATCATGCGGCTGGTGGGGTATGGGTATGACGCGCCGACGCAGGCGATGGCGGCGCGCCTGAACCAGCTTTTGACGCCCATGATTTTGTTTAACGCCATCTGGACGATTGCCGCCAGTTTGCTGCAAGCGTTGGGGCGCTTTCGGGCGGCGGCGGCGGGGCTGGCTTTTGGCAACGGCGTCTACCTGGCGGCGCTGCTGCTGCTGGCGCGGCGGTATGGTATTGACGGGCTGGCGGCGGCGCTGGTACTCAACCACCTGTTCATCTGCCTGGGGGTGTTGTTTGCGCTGCGGGATAAGCTGCGCTACTGGCGGCCTCGCTTGGGATTTAGCCACCCCCGTTTCCGCCAGTTGGTGGGGTTGTGGGGGGTGATTTTTTCCACCAGCATTTTCCGCCGCCTCAACCCGGCGGTGCAGCGGGCGCTGGCGTCCCCTTTGGGCGTGGGCAGCGTCTCCTACCTGTCCTATGGCAGTCAGATGGTGCGCGCCATTGACCAACTGCTGCTAAACAGTGTGGCCACGGTGCTGTTTCCTTCTATGGCGCGGGATATTTCGGTGGGGGACCGCGAAAGCGCCAAAGCCAGCTTGATGTTGGCGGTACGGCTGAACGCTTTTGTGGTGATTCCCATGGTGTTTGGCATTGCCGTGGCGCGGGAGCCGGTGGTGCGGCTGCTGTTGCAGCGGGGGGCGTTTTCGGCGGAGAATACAGCGCAGGTGTCGCTGGCGCTGTTGTTTTCTAGCGGCTTGCTGCTGAATTCGATGGTGGGCGTGGTGACGTCGAAGGCGTTGTACTCGCTGAAGGCGGTGTGGTTCCTGGCTTTCCTGTCTGTGGTGAACATCGCCGGGCTGCTGCTGCTGGCGCGGCTGTTCATGCCCCGCTTTGGCTACCTGGGTATTGCCCTGGCGGATTCGCTCAATTTCACCTGGCCCTGGCATCTGTTGTATTTGCGCTACCGGTTGGGATCGCTGGGATTGGTTAGCCTGGGCCAGGCGTTTGGGCGTTTTACGCTGCTGTCGGCTTTTATGGCTGTCTGCGCGTATGGCAGCCAACTGCTGCTGCGGCAGTGGGGTGTGGGGCAGGATTGGCTGCTGTTAGCGGCGACGGTTCTGGTGGGAGCGGCGGTATACGGCGGCGGCAGCGCGCTGCTGCGGTTTCCGGAAATGGCGCTGGTGTGGCGGCGCGTGCGCGGTTGGAGGAACAGGGTTGCTGGTTGATATTGTTCTGCCGGTTTATCAGGGGAAGCAATGGCTGCGGCAGGCGGTGGATTCGGCGCTGGCGCAAACGTATGCGCATTGGCGGCTGACGATTGTAGATGATGCCTCGCCGGATGATACGCTGGCTTATGCGCAGGCGTTGTATGGGCAGGAGGAGCGGATTCGCTTTTTGCGGCTGGCGGCAGGACGGCGGGCGCCGGGGGCGCGGATGGCGGCGCTGGCGGGGGGGGCGGGCGACCTGATTGCTTTTCTGGATCAGGATGACGTGTGGCATCCAGAGAAGCTGGCGCGGCAGGTGGCTTGCTTGCAGGCTGCGCCGGCTGCGGCGGTGGCGCATACGGATGTGCGGCACATTGACGCTGCCGGGCGGGAAATCCCTGGATCGGCGCGGCGGGAGAATGCGTTCCGTGCCGGCATTCCCTATGACGCGCTGGACTCCAGGGAACTGACGCGGCGGTTGTTTTTACGCAACTCGATCCGGCTGGCATCGGCGGTGGTGCGGCGGCAGGCGTTTGCGCAGGTGGGGGGCTTTGAGGGACTGCCGTTTGGGGCGGAGGATTGGGGGTTGTGGGTGCGATTGGCGGCGGCGGGGTTTGGCGTGGTGCATTTGCCAGAGCTGTTGCTGGATCGGCGGCTGCATGGGGAGAATGTGTCCGCCAGGCAGCGATTGGAGCGGAACGAGGGGTTGCGGTGTGGGATGGAGATGATGGCGGCGCAGTTTCCCTGGTTGGCGGGGGAAATGCCGGCACGCCAATCCCACCTC
>CAYQYJ010000595.1:0-2353 GCA_964421605.1 uncultured Ardenticatenaceae bacterium
GGCGCGCAGCGCCCCTCGCCCTCTGCAAAAGCCCCCTTCCCCCCGTAGGGGGAAGGGAGTTGGGGGATGGGGGCCGTTTCCCAAATCAGATTCTTAAACTAACCGCCTGGCATCTACGATAAGTCAAGTAGCTAGAGTCAGCCGCCGGACTGCCCCGTATGGGTATTGTAAGGCGTTCGCTCTGGAAGGCCAATAGCCGCTTTTCTAAGCACAGGCGACAACCCCAGCCGGTCGCGTAGCATAATCAGGATAGAGATGAAGCCATCGCGCGCCTTAATTTTCTTGCCTTCCGCATAAGTGCGCGGATCATAATGGATTGGGATTTCCCGTATCTCATGCCCCGCCAGCCGGATTTTATTGGGCAGTTCCGTGTCCAGATCGAAACCCGTACACGTCAGATGCAGCCCCTGCGCCACGTCCGCCCGCACCATCTTGGTAGCCGTCAACACATCCGTCAGGCGGCTGCCGAAAAGTAAATTATGCAGCCAGGAGAGAAAACGCACGCCCCAATAAGCGTGCGCATACTTATACCGCGCCTGCCCCCCCAAGACCCGCGAGCCAAAGATAGCCGCCGCCTGCGTTTCCGCCGCTAACTGGCAGAAACGCGGATGTTCGGCGGGATCATATTCCGAGTCGGCGTCCTGAATGATGAAATAATCCCCCGTCATCTGGGCAATGCCCGTGCGAATGGACATGCCCTTGCCCAGGTTGCGCTCGTGGAAGATGACGCGAATTTCCGGATCGGCGATTGTCTGCAAAATGTCCCGCGTGCCGTCGGTAGAAAAGTTGTCCACCACAATAATCTCCCGCTCCCAGGCGGTGGGCAGGTTGACCTGTTGCGTGCGGGCAATCACCTCCCGAATGGTGGCGCGTTCATTATAGCAGCAGATGATAACGGATAGTTTCATGATGGGTTGGACTGTCGCCCTTTTTGCTGTCGGAAGAACCGGGCAAACGTATCAATAATGTAATCCAGACGGGGCAGATCCAGGCCAGGATAGACGCCCACAAAGAAAGCGCCCCGCATAATCTGGTCTGCCCCGCGCAGGTCGCCTACTACGCGGCGCGGAATGTGTTGGTAGCCGGGCTGTTTCAGGATGTTGCCGGCAAAAATCAACCGCGTCTCCACCTGATTCATTTCCAGAAACCGCGTCAACTCGTGGCGCGAGAACGGCGCATCCTCCCGCACCCACAGCGGAAAGGCAAACCACGACGGATCTGCTTTCTCGTGCCAGGTGGGCAGCATCAGGTAGGACTCGAACTGCTGTAAGCCCGCATACAAATAGGCAAAATTGCGCTTCCGTTTCTGGATAAAATCGGGCAGCTTCTCCAGTTGCGCCAGCCCCACCGCCGCCTGCGGGTCCGTCAATTTCAAATTGTAGCCAATTTCCGTGTAGAAGTATTTGTGATCGTAGAAACCAGGAATGCCCGGCACTTCCCGCTCAAAGCGGATGCCGCACTTGCCATCTGGCGGGCTGTCGTAGCCGCACCAGCAATCCCGCCCCCAATCGCGCACCGCCCGCGCAATCTTCGCCAGGCGGGGGCGATTGGTGTACACCGCTCCCCCTTCGCCCATGGTAATGTGATGCGCCGGGTAAAAGCTGAGCGTCGCCAGGTGACCGAACTTGCCCACCAGTTTGCCATCCCAGGTAGAGCCCAGGGCGTCGCAGGTGTCTTCAATAAAGAGGAGGCGGTGCTTCTTGACGAACGCCGACACGGTGTCCATGTCCGCCGGGTTGCCCAGCGTATGGGCAAAAATAATCCCCCGCGTGCGCGGCGACAGCGCCGCTTCTAACTGGCTCAGGTCGGGGTTGTAATCCCCCAGGCAGCTATCAATAAACACGGGCGTAAGCTGGTTTTGCAGGATGGGGTTGACCGTGGTAGGGAAGCTGGCTGCCGGCGTAATCACCTCATCCCCCGGCCGCAGCCCCTCTGGCAACTGCCGCGAACAGAGCGTCGTCATGGCGACCAGATTGGCGGAAGAACCGGAGTTAACGGGTACCACTTCGCGCACCCCCAGGAATTTCCCCAGCTTTTGCTCAAACTGCTGCGCATACGGTCCTGCTGTCAACCAGAAATCCAGCGCGGAGCTGACCATGTTTTGCAGTTCGTGGGCGTCAAACACCCGCCCCGCGTAATGCACCCGCGTCTGTCCGGGGAGGAATGGGCGTTCCCCGTGTACTTTCTGGTAGTATTCAGCAACCTGCGCCAGGATCGTCTGGCGCAGGTCTTCAGCCTCTGTCATCGTTGTCTCCAATTCGTAACCCCGCTGCCGGCGGGAACGTTGTCCATGCCGGCAGGGATTATAACACAGCCGAACCCAACTCCAACCCCGTAGCGCGGGCATCCTGCC
>CAYQYJ010000596.1:0-2352 GCA_964421605.1 uncultured Ardenticatenaceae bacterium
GCTGGTGACCTGGGATGTGACGGTGAATGAGGTAGAGCGGGTAGACCTGGTCTTTAGTGCCCGCAGCGGCGACCTGGCAGACGCCACGCGGCCCACATTGGGCACGCTAGAGGGGCAGGGAATCCCTGTTTATCAATATGAGGCGGCGGAGAATGCCGGCACATCTGGGCAGCTATTGGACGGCGGCGTCGCCGTAGAATCGCTGGCGCTGCCCATCTTCCCTGACTTTGAGGTTACTCAGGGAGAAGTCACTGTGGAAGTAGCCCCCTCGCTGGCGGCGGCGATGACGGATGGTCTGGATTACCTGGCGCATTATCCGTATGAATGCACCGAGCAGGTGGTGTCCCGCTTCCTGCCCAACGTACTCACCAACCGCGCCTTGCGGGAAGCCAATATCAGCGATCCTGAACTGCAAGCCAACCTGGACGAACAGGTGAGCATTGGTTTGCAGCGGCTGTATGCGCGGCAGTTGCCTGACGGCGGCTGGCCCTGGTGGGATGGCAGCCGCAGCGATACGCTGGTCACCGCTTACGTGGTGTTGGCATTGATAGAAGCGGAAGCCAGCGGCTATACCGTGACGCCCCACGTGGTGGAGTCGGGCGTCAACTATCTGCAGAACCACGTGGTAGACGCCGACCTGTTTGGCGACCGCTTCACGTACAACCGGCAGGCTTTCCTGGTGTACGTGCTGGCGCGCGCGGGTGAATTTCGCGGGGAGATCAACCAGCTTTACGAGCGGCGGGAGACGTTAGACCTGTACGCCCGCGGTTATCTGGCGCAAGCCATCAACCTGCGCGACAGCGGCGACGCCCGCCTGGAAACGCTCAAGTCTGACTTTATCAGCGCGGCCATCCTGTCTGCTACCGGCGCTAACTGGCAAGAAGCGGAACGGGATTTCTGGAACTGGAACTCGGACACGCGCACGACAGCCATTGTGCTGGACACCCTGGCGAAACTGGACCCGACTAACCCATTGGTAGCCAACGCCGTGCGCTGGCTCATGGCGCACCGCAGCGATGGGCGCTGGGCCAGCACCCAGGAAACGGCGTGGACGCTGATGGCGCTGACGACGTGGATGTCGGTTTCGGGGGAACTGGAAGCGGATTACCGTTATGAAGTGGCGCTGAATGGGAAGCTGTTGGCGGGCGGCGTAGGCTCCGCAGACACGTTACGCGACGCCGTACAACTGCAAGTGGATGTGTCCGAGTTGTTCCAGGATGAGTTGAACCGGCTGGCGATTGCCCGCGACGATGGGCCCGGCAATTTGTACTACACGGCGCACATGAAGTTGTGGCTGCCGGTGGAGCAACTGCCCCCGCTTGATCAGGGAATCATCATCTCCCGCCAATACGTTGACCCCGCCGACCGCGAGACGCCTATCACCCAGATAACGCAGGGGGAAACCTTCCTGGCTCGCCTGACTATCGTCGTCCCCAACGATCTCCACTACGTCCTGATCGAAGATCCGCTGCCGGCAGGCGTGGAAGCGATTGACACCTCGCTGAAAACCAGCCAGCAAGTAGACCAGCCGGAGTTGTATGACGTCGGCGCTTATGATTGGGACACCCTGCAAACGACGGGTTGGGGGTGGTGGTATTTCGACCACGTGGAACTGCGGGATGAAAAGGTGGTGTTGTCCGCCAGCTATCTGCCGCGCGGCACGTATGAGTATGTCTACCTGGTGCGCGCCGCCACCCCTGGCGAATACCGCGTCATCCCGCCCACTGCCCAGGAGTTCTACTTCCCCGAAGTGTACGGTCGCGGCGCTGGCTCTCTGTTCGTGGTCACGCCGCGCTGATACCGCCGCCCGCTGTTCCTGGCGACAAAATAAATTGGGTGGCTGGTATTGGAAAAGCCAGCCACCCAATGAAAGTTTACGTATTCGTTGAGACCTGGTAGTGTTGCGTCAAGCATAAAACGATGAAACCGCACCGTAGGATAAGACTCTGTCTTGTCCGGTCAATTCAGCGAATTGACCTACGGCTTACTATCAAAATACGCTTGACAGAACAGTAGTCAATTTTAGAGCAATTATTAGGATTGAATACCAACATGTCATAAAATGTCATGAGTTTGGAGAAATTTTGCCAGCTTTTGGGTATAGATATTAGTAGGGGAATTTCCTCCCATCCCCAACCCGAATTTATCACAAACGCTACCACACCCTTTGGGATTTTCAGGGAGGGGTTTACCTCTTTTTTGCACGGAGTTCGTTATGTCTTTTCTCGCCGTTTCCTTACAACGCCTGGTATCCTTTCTGGTTGCCTTTTCCCTACTGACCGGTTCAGTAGGCATTATGCCCTCTTCCGCCCCCGCTACGTCCCTCTCTCGTGGTCATCGCAGCCAACTGGC
>CAYQYJ010000597.1:0-2348 GCA_964421605.1 uncultured Ardenticatenaceae bacterium
TGGTAGCGCGGGCGGCGCAGCAGGGCTTGCAGCGGGCGCGTCTGTAATAGCCAGGGCAGCACGGCGGTTGTCAGCCCATACGCCGCCAACACCGCCAGCGGAACCTGCAGCCCTTCGACAAAGCGGCGCTGCGGCGGTATGGGCAGATAAAGCAGCAGCGCCACCGCGCCCAGCCAGACCCATAAAAATGTAAACTTGCGTCTTTCGTTCGCTTCCAGGCGCCGCTGCGTTCGCCAGCCAGCCAAAGCCGGCAGCAGCAGCGGCGCATAGGTGAGTAAATAATGCAGCGGGTGTGGCGACAACGTCACCGCCTGCGCGTTCCAGGCGCGGTACACGTCGCTGGTCTGGATGACACCAAAGTAGTAAAGGTACAGCGGCGCAGCCAGCAGCAGCGTCCCTGCCAGTTCCAGCCCTTCGCGCCACAGCACCCGCCGCGTCTGCGCCATCAGCAGCAGCAGGTAGCCGCCCATCACGGCTGCCAGCAGCAAAATCAGGAACGGGTAAATGACCGCCAGCGCCAGGTTAGCCGCGCCCGCGCCCAACAGCAGCAGCCAGCGGCGGCGGCCGGGCGGGTGGGTGTAGGCGTATAACAGGAGCAAGAAGAAGAGGAGAATAAAGGCAATGCCGCTGGTAAAGTGGGGGTAGGTGAGGGCGCTATAAAACAGGTGGGCTTCGGGCATTTTCAGGTCAATGGGCACGGCTTCGGCGGCGCGCGTCCACTCCCACGCTGGCGGCAAATGAGTTACGTCCCAGCCGCTGCCTGCCAGCGCCAGCAGGTACGCTGTCCAGCGCGCGCCCCGCTGCCTTAAGAACGTGGCGGCAAACAGAAAAGCCGCCAGAAAGGCGGCTATGTTGCTCAAAAACCGTCCCAGATGCCAGGCGCCTACGACGGACAGCCCCAACCAGCGTCCCAGATGGCCCAGAAACAGGTAAAAGCCTTCAATGAAGGCGGGCGTATGCGGCTCCAATGTGAATAAATCGCGGTAGACCCAGGCTCCCGCGTGTCCCTGGGCAATGGCGGAGAGATAGGTTCCATCTTCGACGTTTTGCAGCAGCCCGGTGTAGATGCTGTCTGCCGGCGCCAGCCAATGCCCTGACAAATAAGGCAGCAGCAGCAGCGCCGCCCACGCCGCCGCCACGCCTACCGCCGCCCCCCACTCTCGCCGCGATATCATCGGCGCGCTTACTCCTCCAGACCGCACCTGATCGCTGCACGGGCTGTTTGGCTCTCTTGTGTAAGCCTGGTTGGGCTGCCTTTTTGACATTAACTGGCTGAAACCCTATGACGGTTGCAGCCAGTCGCACAAGCGTTTCCTGACCTGCTGCAATTGCTCTAGGGAGATATTGCCAAGACGTGCGTTGATGACTGAAGATTCGACACTTGCCAGACGTGCCAGTCGAACGACAGATCGAACCTTGAGCCCTGTAGAAGCATAGTGAGGGTCAGATGGCTCAATAATTACATCCAATTCGGGAACAGTCTGGGAAGTGCGTGAGGTTATTAGAGCAAGCAGTAAGTCGCTATGCCAGCCAGGAGCGACTGCCACAACCAATGCCGGGCGTAGTTTTCCTGCTTTCAGGTCTGTTTGTGGGAAGCGGATGAGGACGATATCGCCAGGATTCATGGATGGTAAACTTCTTGGGCATCCTCTAAAGTGTAGTCAACGTCGTCATCTTCACGAAATAGCTGCTCAAGAGTAAAAACCTGCCACTGGCTATTATTCCACTCCGCATAGAGTGGCGTTAGTTGTCGCCGGGCCACCACAAATAATGTAAAGTCTGCAATTTGGGCCACGACATCGTCTGGCAAAGCATCAATCTGTTTATGTAGTTGCTCACGAGTGATCATAAGAGTCATTGTGCTTACCTCGTCTAATGGGTGTCCTTTTTTCTATGGGCATTGTATCACAATCGTATTGCTCATGGCAGAACGTCGCGCTGCCGAAACTGGTAAATCAGCAAATCGTTAAACGCTTGCGTTTGCGCCAGGGTGTAGTGTGATTGCAGCCAGGTCAGGTGGGGATGGGGGGATGCGCCCTCTGCTGCTACTTCCTGGAAAATCACCAGCCAGATGCGCGTGTGCCCGCTGGCGGCAGTGGGCAGGTCGCCGCTTTCTTGCACGCCCAGCGCCGCCTGTGTCGCCGGGTCCAGCGTGTCCGACGAACTGCCGGGCGGATCGGCGAGAAACGTTTGCGGCAGGTGGGGCGCGTAGTAATGGGAGGGCAGGAAAGTGAGCTTGTTGCTGTGTACAATCACGTCGCCAGAGGCGACTTGCTGCTGCAAATAGGCGACCGCCTGTGGAAAGGGAGAACGGGGAAAAGAGGCGTATTGGTAATGGAACAGCAGCG
>CAYQYJ010000598.1:0-2344 GCA_964421605.1 uncultured Ardenticatenaceae bacterium
CCAGCGGCCCCACCGGGGAGGGGGATGCGGCGGAACTGCTCAAAGGCTGGCGTTTGCCCGAGGCGCAGCAAGCCCTGGTAGAGCGCATTCAGCCGCGCGATGTGGTTGTTTTTCATGGTGAGTTGGACCCTGAGAAACTGAACCTGCTAGAAAAATGGGTCATCAAAAACGTCAAGGCCCCCCTGGGAGACTTCCGCGATTGGGACAGCGTCACCGCCTGGGCCGCCGAAATCGCCGCGGCGCTGAAAGAGGCGTGGCTAATCCCCGCATAGCCGCATACCGACCCGGCAAACGAATCGGCGACGGGCAATTTTGGGCGCGTATACGCCCAAAATTGCCCCTAAAAATGGGTGTCAGCCCCGCCGCAGGCGGGGCTGACACCCACCAAACTGCTAGCCGGCGCGTTACGAATCCATCTCCAGCTCTGGCGACAGCGCCGCCTGGCGCTGCTCAATGCGGCGGCGCAATCTGGCGGGCCATTGGCTCACGTCTTCCGCGGGATATACCTCCAGAGCGGGCCCGTTGTTTTGTAGCAAATCCGCCGTGCGGCAGTTGAGAATCTGGCGCGCGGCTTGCAGCCCAGAGGCAGTGACCCCCGCCACGCCGTGCGAGATGGTGCTGGCCCCCACCAGGTAGAGGCCAGGAATCTGGCTGCGGGTGGGGAATGCGCCTGGGCCAACCTGGAAGCGGCTCTTTTCCAGGCCATAAAGGTTGCCATAACTGGCTTCCAGATAGAACGCATTGGTCAGCGGCGTGCCCAGTTCGCAGAAGACAACGTGGTCGCGGAAACCAGGGACCAGGTCGTTCAGCCGGTCTAACATGCGGTCAGTCAGGCGTTCTTTGAGCGCCTGGTAGGCGATGTTGTGTTGACCGCTGGGTTCGTCAGCCCATTTCTGGAAGGCGTCGTACCCCACAAAGGTGAATGCTTCCAGTGTGTGGTGACCACTGTGCATTTTGGACGGGTCTTTAAGCGTGGTGACGGTGAGGAAGATGGCGGGGATTTTGCCGGCAGCCAACACCGCATCCGTCATGCCCTGGCGGTAAATCTGCTCCAGATCGTTGTGCTCATAAAACCAGTAGTTGCCAGAGTCCAGCCCGGCGGCGCGCAAATCCATGTCCACCGCCAGGAAAAGGCTGAGCGCCGACGTAGAGTAACGTACCCGATCCAGTTTGCGCCGCAGCCGCCCGTCCAGATGTTCCCGCCCAATGAGACGTCCAAACGTCACTTCCGGGTCGGCGTTGCTGATCACCACGCCGGCCCGAATCTCGGTCCCATCCGCCAGCCGCACGCCCATGGCCCGTCCGTTTTCCAGCAGGATACGATCCACGCGCGTCTCCAACCGGATTTCGCCGCCCGCTCGCTTCAGGGCGCGCACAAAGGCGCGCGGAATAGCAAAGCCGCCGCCAATCGGATAATAGCCGCCGTCAAAGTAGTGGTGGATAATGCCGGCATGAACCGGCGCCGACGCCAGCGACAAAGGCAGCCCATGATCCCCCGCCTGCCCGGACAAAATAGCCTTCAAAAACGGGTCTGACACATAATGATCCAGCAACGCTTTCCCCGAACGCCACCCCCAACGCAGCACATTGGGCGCGATCAGGGGTAGCTTCGCCATATCGGTCACGCCGCGCAACCGGGACAGCCGGCTCAACTCCTGCGGCAGGCTGTCCACCACCTTAAAGAGAGCCGCGATCCCTTTGCGTTCTTTAGGGAAGCGCGCCTTTAACTTTTCCTCGTACTGCTCCCGCCCTTTGGGAATATCAAAACGCGCCGCGCTCTCCCCCTTGTCCCCCACCAGAATGTGGTCAAAACCCTGTGGGTTAATTTCACTGAAAGCCACATCCTGCGAGACGCCCAACCCTTCATAAATCGCCCGCATCGGTCCCCCCGGTCCCAGACCGCCAATGTAATGCACCCCAGGGCTGAAGCGGTACCCTTCCAGCGTAAACGAGTGACACCACCCGCCCGCCACATAATGCTGCTCGCACACCAACACCTTCTTGCCCGCTTGCGCCAGGCATAGCGCCGCCGTCAACCCCCCGGCGCCCGAACCAATCACCACCACGTCAAAATCTGTTTGTGCCAACATAGTTACCTCTCTGCGCTTTATCAGCGTCATCAGCGGGCTATTAAGACTTTTCCCACAAACTATTAGCCGCCCGCCAACAGGCTGATGATCAGCCAGCCAATGATTAGCCCACCCGCCAATACCAACAGCAGCAGCACCCCCAACAAAGCGTAAGAACGAGAACGGTCACGCCACCACAGTTGGTAAACCAGAGCGCTGCCCACCAATCCAAACAGGGACACAGGACAAACCAGCAGCAGTTGCTCCACGGTGGA
>CAYQYJ010000599.1:0-2324 GCA_964421605.1 uncultured Ardenticatenaceae bacterium
TGCCCACCCAACCAGATTTGGGCCACGAAATCGGGCGTTTCCGCTTCAAACGTGTTGAAGTAATTATCCAGCGCCAGCAGCACAAACACGTTTTCTTGTGTGTTGTTCCAGCGCCCGCGGTCGCGGTGCGCCAGCAGCCCATTGACCACCTTGGGAATCAGGTCGCTGGATGGGTCGGCGGCAATCAGGGCGTCCAGGATGACGGCGTCGGTGCGGCGGTTGGAGTGCAGCATCAGGTATTCATCTTCGCCATAGGAGGTGGTGAAGTTGGCGGCGCTGGCGGTTTCCACCGCCCGGTTCTGGATGTGGCGGGCTATCTCGGCGACCTGCGCTGTTGCGCCAGGGTCATCCAACAGGATTTGCCACAGCCAGGCCACCGCTTCCAGCGGCAGATTCTCCAGGCCCGCTTCGTCATAAAGCTGGCGGGCTTTGGCGGTGTCGGTATCCGCCAGCAAGTGACGCACGTAGAGAGCGTAGGCGCTCAGCCCCCAGCGGATTTGTTGCCCGTACCATTCCGGGTAATGCTGCTCTATGTCGCGCAGGTAGGATTGGGCGTTGTCCAGCAGAGATGCCGGCACGTCAAACCCTTTTGCCTGCGCCCGCGCCAGGGCGTGGGTCACGTGAACTGTGTAAAATGGAATGGACTCTCGGCCGCGCTCCCAGATGGGGAAGCCGCCATCGTCGTTTTGCAATCCAGCCAGTTTGTCAATGTCACGCACTACCGCCGCTTCCATTTCCGCAGGCGATGGCAGTCCCTCGGCGGCAAAAGCGGTGAGTACGTCCCGCAGCGCCGCCACGCCCAGAATGCGCGAGGCCAATTGCTCCGAGCATTCATACGGATAGCTGGTGAGGTAGAGTACGGCGTCGGTCAGAGCTTGCAGGGCGGTAGAAGAGGTCTGGATTTCCAGGCCGCCAAACTGCGGATAGAGACCCGTAGGAATGGCTACAGGTTGGGCTACTGCGCCTTCATCCAGCACGCCATAAGCGGCAAACGCTTCTGTGGTGGCGGGCGTGTAGACGGGGAACTCGCCGCTGGCGGCGTCCGCGTAGACGCCCGAAACGGCGGCAGCCTGGAAGCGTACCGTTCCCGCCAACTGCGTGGTCGCTGGGAAGCGCACTTCCACCCGATCATTGGCGGGCACGGTGACGCGCACGCCGCTGTCGGCGGTCAACTCCAGGTTCGTGGCTCGCAGCGCCACGTCTACCGTTAGCGGTTCGTCTGTCTGGTTTTGCAGTACGATGGGGAACTCGAACTGGTCGCCAAAGTTGAGGAAGCGGGGCGCGGAGGGGCGCACCATCAGCGGCAGGCGGGCGGTCAGGTTGGACTCGCCCAGACCAAACTGCTGCCCGCCAGACACGGCCACTGCCATGATGCGGTAGCGGGTGAGATTGTCGGGCAGTTTTACGGCTACCTGCGCCCGCCCATTGGCGTCGGTGGTCACGGCGGGAGCAAAGACCGCCAATGGATTGAAGTCGGTGCGAATCTGGATGGGCTGCCCATCGGCGCCGGCGGCGCTGTCGTCTCCATCGCGGGCCATAGCCGCAGGCGCAGGCATGGCCGTTTCTGCTTCTTCCACAGCCATTTCCATGACGACGCGCGTGGCTTCAACCGTTTGGCCCTCTACGGAAACGGCCTTATTCATTTGATCCGCCAGAGCCGCGGGATTGGCTAACAAGATGGCGGCGCGGCTGTAACTGCTGTCTACCAGGCTGGGACGCTGCGTGTAAAAGATGGACAGCGGATCGGTCATCTGGTAGTTGGTCAGGGCCAGGATGGCTTCGTCTACCACTACCAGGGCTACTTCGGCATTGGCTGTGGGTTGACCGTCAGCGCCAGTTACCTGTATGGAGACGGTTGTTTCCGCGCCTGGGGCCAGGGCGGATTCCTGCGGGGTGACGGTGAGGGAGAGGGTGCGGCTGTAAGGGGGAATGTTCAGCGTAAGGCTGCCGCTGGCGTAGGCGGGACGGGGCGGCAGGTCGGGTAGGGCGTTGCCGGCATCATCCAGCCGTTCCGCCGCGCCCACCACATCCACTTGCAGATTCAGGTTGGGAATATGCGCCTCTGCGATGGGCACGCGCAGCGTAGCTGTGCCGCTCTCGTCTACGGTAAACGACTCGGTGTACAAGATGCCGCTGCGGCTGACGGTAAGCAAACCGCTGCCTGGCCCAAATGGGGCCTGCACCAGAATCTCCGCCGTTTCGCCGGGCTGGTATTCCTCCTGGCTGGGGATGAGGGTAACTTCTTCCTGCTCTACCGTACGCGCGGGCGGGCGCTCGCCGCCGCTGACCCAGCGCGTGATCTGGCTCTGGTTTTTGCGCCCCAG
>CAYQYJ010000600.1:0-2307 GCA_964421605.1 uncultured Ardenticatenaceae bacterium
AGTTCCAGGGGGTAGCGGTAGAAGCCGAGATGGTAGCGCCAGGCGGAGACGCCGCGCAGCACGCGCCGCCAGGTCTGGGACAATCTGGCGTCGGTCGAGGTGGGATAATAGGCGTTTAGCACCCGCTCAAAATCGTAGAGCTTTGCTTGCAGCGGTTGCTTCACCCAGGGCATGGTGCGGCTGCGGCGCTGCGAAAATTCCAGCCAATCAGGGCTGACCCACTCTTCCAGGGTTTCGGGAAAGGCAAAGCCATCGGCGCGCGCTTCGTCGTATAAGTCGCCAGCCAGCGGTACAGGCGTGTATAGATACATGATGATCTCGGCGGCGGGGTTGATTGCTTTCACCTGGCGAATGAACGCCATGGTCTGCCGCGCGTCCGCTTCTGGGTCGGGCGGATTGCCCATGACAAAGGAAAATTCAGGCACGATATCCCATTGCTGCATCAGGCGAGCCATCTCCAGCGTCTTATCAGTGCTCATGGTGCCCCCTTTGTCCATCCGCGCCAGGGTTTCGTTAGAACCAGATTCAGCTCCCATGAAGACCATGTGCAGTCCCGCGTCCCGCATTAAGCGCCACGTTTCCGGGCTGTACTTTTGCATGGTGTCTATGCGCCCCTCGCCCCACCAGCGCAGTTTAAGGTTGCGGCGCAGGAGTTCCTGGCAAAATTCGGCCACGCGCTTTTCGGAGGTGAAGAAGTTGTTGTCGTAAAACTCAATGGCGTTGACGCCCCAGCGTTGGGCGTACATTTCAGCCACGTCGGCGACGGTTTGCGCGCTTTGCGGCAGCCAGCGTCCGTTGACCATGTTGACGACGGCGCAAAAGTTACAAAAGAAGGGGCAGCCATAGGAGGAGTGATACCCCAGGGTGCGGGAACCGAGGAAGGTGCGGCGGACGTAGCGGGGGACGGGGATGCGGTCAAAGTTCCAGGTGGGCAGGGTGGTGGGGTGGGGAATGGGGGCCAGGGGATTGGAAACGGGTGCGCCGGAGGCTGTGCCACCGGCGGCGGCGGGACGATAGGCAATGCCAGGGAAAGGGGGCGCGGCGGCTCCGTCGGGCGCGGCAGTCAGGTTAAGTTCTTGTGTTTGGACGCGCACTTCTGGCGAGGCGTGCAGCCAGTCAATAAGCTGGCGGAAAGCGTGTTCGCCGTGGCCGCGCACGACGTAATCAACGAAGTCTGAGCGCAGGACGGCATCCCAATGCTGGGTGGGGAAGTAGCCGCCCCAGATGATGGTCAAATGGGGATGGCGCTGCTTGAGTTCGCGGCAGAGGGGGACGGCCTGCTGCAATTGTGGCCCAGGCATGACGGTGCAAGCCAGAATGGGCCGGGGCCCAGCCTGACGAATCTGGGCATCCAGGGCGGTCAGGGGGTCGTCTTCCAGATTGCCGTCCAGGATGCAGTAATCGTACTGCCCTTCGAGGACAGCGCCCACCGCCAGCAGGGACATGGGCAGGATGGGTTTGCGGTTGGCGGAGGATTGGGGGTTGTAAAGAATGATCATGGGGAGTGGCGGTTGGGGATTATTCATGCGGCAGATGTTGCAGCACGAGGATGTAATGGTCGCCCATGCCGGCAGTCAGCCAGGCAGTGGCAGCTTCCAGACGGTTGAGAGCGGCAAAGAAGCGGGGCCAACGCTGCACCAGGTGGCCCAGATAACTGGGGGGCAGCCAGAGGCCCAGGCTGGCGCTGTGGCGGCGGCGGAACCAGGGGGCAAACTGCTGGCTCAGGGCGCGCCTGGTGGGGTAGTAGATGGGAATCTGGACAGCGCCGATTTGGGCCAGGGCGGGAGCGCGCTGGCGGCGGAAGGCGATGTCTGGCTGCCCATGCAGCAAGTACCAGCCAGTTTCCCAGGGACAGAATGGGCCCATGGGGACGAGCGCCAGATAAGCGCCAGGGCGGACAAGCTGGCTGAGGGCGCGCGCCAGGGCCGCCCATTCATGGGTGGTATTCAAGCCGCCAAAGTTGCTGAGGACGCCATCGAAGGGGCCGTCCAGGGGGGCGGTCTGGGTGGTTATTTGCTGCCAGCTAACGGTTTGTACCTGAATCCGGTCGGCGACGCCAGTCTGTTGGGCTTTGGCGGCGGTTTGCCGGCACATGGCGGGCGACCCATCCACCGCCGTGACGCGCAGGCCGCGCTGCGCCAACCAGATAGCGTCTTCACCGGCGCCGCAAGCCAGGTCGAGGATGTGCTGACCGGGGGTGAAGTAGCGGGGCAGAATGCGCCAGACGCGCTGGCGCAGCATTTGACCCAGGGGGGTGTGGGTGAAGTCGGCGTCGTAGGTGGGGGCGAAGGCGTCGAAGGCGGACAT
>CAYQYJ010000601.1:0-2286 GCA_964421605.1 uncultured Ardenticatenaceae bacterium
CTTCACAATATTTTGGTATTCTGGAGCCAGATTACACAACCCGCCTTGGGGCATTTGGGGCGCGTATGCGCCCTAAATACCCCACAAGAGAGGCGTCAGCCCGGCTGCCGCGGGGCGACGCCCACACCTGCTGGGGAATTATGTCCAAAACAATCCTGGTCGTTGACGATGAAGAACGCCTCGTCTCCCTCGTTAAAGCCTATCTCGAACAAGGCGGCTTCCGCGTCGTCACCGCCAACAACGGGCGCAAAGCCCTGTTCGTCGCCCGCGAAGAAAAACCCGACCTCATCCTCCTGGACATCATGATGCCCGAAATGGACGGGCACGAATTCATGCGCGTCCACCACCGCGAACGGGAAACCCCCATCATCCTGCTTACCGCCAAAGTCGAAGAAAACGACAAAGTCGTTGGTCTGGAGCTGGGCGCGGACGACTACATTACCAAGCCGTTTAGCCCGCGCGAACTGCTGGCTCGGGTGCGCGCCGTCCTGCGTCGCGCCGGCAAAGAGTCCCCCAACGCCGCCGTCTTGCGCGCGGGCGACATTGTGCTGGACCAGGACAGCTTTATCGTCAAAGTCAACGGCGAACGCATTGACCTCACCCCCTCTGAATTTGATCTCCTGGCAGCCCTGATGTCCAGCCCTGGTCGCGTCTATTCCCGTCTGGACCTGCTCGACCGGCTGCAAGGCACAGCCTACGAAGGATACGAACGCACCATAGACGTCCACATCCGCAATTTCCGCGCCAAGATTGAACCCAACCCGCGCCAACCGCGCTACATTGAAACGGTCTACGGCGTTGGCTACCGCTTTGCCGCTGACCTCTAACCACACCCTATGCGCACCCTGGCTGCCAAACTCTCTTTTGCCTTTCTTTCTGTTAGCCTGACGGGTATTGCGTTGGTGGCGTTGTTTGCCGGCATCATCGTCCGCACCGAGTCCAACACTTTCCTCAACGCCTTCAACCAGGAAGCCATCCTCAACCGCCTGGCGGACTACTACGCCGCCAACAACGGCTGGCAGAGCGTCGCCCAACAGGTAGATGGCAGCCCTCTCCCCCAACTTGAATGGGGCCGCGGCTACTTCGTCACCGACGTCTCCGGGCAGATTGTCATTCCCGCTCCCCTCTCTGGCAGCCACATGCAGATTCCAACCCAGCAACTCCGCCGCGCCGTACCTATCCTGGTGGACGGTGAAATTGTCGGCTACTTCCTGGGGCGTGAACCACCCCCCAATGCCAACAACAACTTCGATCCCGACCGCGCCCAATTCGACTTCTTGCGGCGCGTCAACCAGACGCTTATTTTGGCGGCTTTGGGCGCTGCCGGCATTTCCCTGATCATGGGCGTCCTCCTGGCGCGCAGCCTCACCCATCCCCTGCAAGAACTGACCCACGCCACCCGCGCCGTAGCTCAGGGTGACCTGGCCCTGCAAGTTCCCGTTCGCTCTCAAGACGAATTGGGTGAACTCGCCGCTTCCTTCAACCAGATGAACATCCAACTGGCGCGCGCCCGCGACCAGCGCCAGCAAATGACCGCCGACATTGCTCACGACCTGCGCACCCCGTTGAGCATCATCCTGGGCCACAGCGAAGCCCTGCACGAAGGCATCCTCCCCCCCACGCCCGACACCTTCTACATCATCCACGACGAAGCCAAGCGCCTTAGCCGCCTGGTAGAAGAACTGCGCACCCTCTCCCTGGCGGAAGCTGGCGAACTCCCCATGTCGCCACGCCCCGTTTCCCCCGCCGCTCTGCTGGAGCGCGCCTTCATTGCCTATACGCCGCAGGCGCAAAAGCAAGCCATTTCCCTCACCTGGCAAGCCCCTCCCGATCTACCCGAAGTCAACGCAGACCCGGATCGCCTGGCCCAGGTGTTAGACAACCTGCTCAACAACGCCCTGCGCTTCACGCCCGCCGGCGGTCAGATCACCCTCGGCGCGGCGGCAGCGGAGCGGGCTGTGCATCTGTGGGTGCAAGACAGTGGGCCGGGCATCCCCGCCGCCGAACTCGAACACGTCTTTAACCGCTTCTACCGCGGCGACAAAGCCCGCCAGCGGCAAGAAGGCGGTTCTGGCCTGGGGCTGGCTATTGCCCGATCTATCGTCGAGAACCATCACGGTCGCATTTGGGCCGCCAGCGCCGCTGGTCAAGGCGCTACCTTCACCATTGAACTCCCCCTTGCCGCCGGATAGCGCGGGCATCTTGCCCGCCAAGGTCATTCCGCAGGCGACAGCCTGAGGAATCCCACTCATCCTGGTCTGCCGGCGCCTTTGCAGGACAACGCCA
>CAYQYJ010000602.1:0-2285 GCA_964421605.1 uncultured Ardenticatenaceae bacterium
CAGCTAATGCCCTTCAGACGCCTGGGTAGGAACCCCATATAGAGAGCGATGGGCCAGCGTCCAGGCGGCGGAGATAAAGACGGCGCAGATGGCGGTTAATCCTATGTGCAGCAGGTCTGCCAGCAGGTTCACGATCAGGTGAACGCCATTCCCCATGCCAGAGGGATATGCCAGATTAAGCAGCCAGAAAGGAAGGGTGGTAAGACGCGCCGCCCCACTGAGTAGTGCGCGCAGCGCCAGCATGACGATAACTAGCAGCAACGTTTGTCCTGGATTTTGCCGGCACTCCCGCCCCACCCACCGTATGCTCACCCGCACCGTCAAATCCTGCGCTGCCGCTGCCCGAAAAGTGAGCTGACGCGCCGCAGCGGTCAGCAGCAAAACAGGCAGCAGCAGCAATCCCAAGCCCGTCAGGCAAACCAGAGCTGACAGCAGCACAGCCGCCAACGCGCCGGGGTCGCTGTTTGCCTGCAAGCCCCAACTTAAGCTCCCCAACAGCAGCAGCAGCGTTATCAGCATGAGCAGCGTGACCGCCAACGCGGGGAGATACAGCCATGTATCTATTAGCGCAAACTGCTTTAGCTGCTGCCGCCCGGCCGCCGCTGCCTGGCGCAGCGACAGCGGTTGCCCCGCTGCCGCCCCATTCACGGCGGCGATCAAGCCTCCTTCTGCCAGCAAATTGCCTAGCCAGACCACTGCCGTTGTTGCTAACGTGGCCGCCATGCCCGCCATCAGCCGTCCTGGCTGCAGCCACTGTTCGCCTGTGCGGTTGATAGATTCCAACAGACGCAGCAGCCCGGCCTCTGACAGCAGACTGCCGGCAGGCAGCCAACGCCACGACAGCAAAATGCCGGCAGCCTGCGCCAACGACGCCAGCAAACCCAGCCACCACAGCGATTTATGCTGCCAGGTAAAGCGCCACGCCTGCCGCCAGATGGCCGAAAAGTTCATCCGTGTTGCCGCAGTGCGTTATTCCAGCGGCGGCGCGGCGGTGATGGGCTCTTCCTTCGGCACCGCCTTATCCATAAACTCGTTATAAGCCAGAGTAAAAGTAGCTGACTGGAAGGCACGCACCACCGAGTTGATCAGGGCGCTGATAATGCCCAATCCCAGAATGCTAAAGAAGCCCAGCACAATCTGGTTTGCCTCGACGCTGCCCGAACGAACGATCTCCATTACAGTCGGCAGCAGCAGCACGATGCCGATAGGCAGGGCGATCAGGGCAACTACCAGCCCGATCAAGAAACTTATGACCAGAAATAGCAGCGCTAACAAAACAATGTCGCCCAGATGACGTCCCAACACACGCCAGCCGTGGCGGATGCCATCCAGGACGCCCAGCCTGGTGATGATGATGCCCCGCTGCGCAAAGGGGTAAACGAACGCCGCTACCACCCCATAAATTGCCAGAACGCAAGCGATAGGAATCAGACAGATGCCCAAGACGCCTATACTGCGTAAAGGCGCCATATCTTGTGTGACCAGGAGAGAACCGAATACCACCAGACCCGCGGCAGCCATGAGCAGCCCAAATAACCATAAGGGCCCAAACAAGACCAGGTTTAGACCGATCATGCGTCCCAGATACCGTCCCCCTGCCCGGAAACTGCCGCCCAAACCAGGCGACTGCGCCTGTTCAATCTGCTGTACGGCGTCAATTAAACCTGCTTCGGCGATCAGCCGCAGCAGCCAGACGATCAAACCTAAAATAATGACCACCGCTGCCAGCGTCAACATGAGCGGGCCAAATTCAGCCCAAAACTGGCGCAGTTGTTGCAGCGGTTGGTTCAACTCATTCGGGTTAATGCCGCTGGTCATTTGATAATTGGCCTGCGGCGACCGTTGTCCGCCGCTGCCCAAAGCAGCCAGGAAACCAAGCACAAACAGGTATTTGTTGTGCCAGACGATGCGCCAGGCGCGCGAAAGTAAATTACCATAATCCATCATGTTCCTCCCATTCTTTTGCTGTGGTGCAAGTTGAAACCCTTCTTGCAGTCGAGAATACGCGGATGCGTTCGTGTTAACCGTTTTCTATACGTTCATTCCCACTCAATCGTTCCAGGCGGTTTGGACGTTATGTCCAAAACGACGCGGTTGACGCCCTGGACTTCATTGACGATGCGGCGGCTGACGTGGGCTAACAGGTCGTAGGGCAGGCGCGCCCAATCGGCCGTCATGAAATCTTCTGTAGTGACTGCGCGCAAGGCGATGACTTCTTCGTAAGTGCGCCCATCTCCCATGACGCCCACGCTCTTGACGGGCAGCAGCACGCAGAACGCTTGCTG
>CAYQYJ010000603.1:0-2284 GCA_964421605.1 uncultured Ardenticatenaceae bacterium
TGTGACTGCGTGGTGAAGTAATCTATGCCCTGGCTGCGCCACCATTGGCGGGTCGGCGGCGGCGGCAGTTCGTCCAGAATGAGCAGCAGACCCTCCTGCGCCGCGCCAGCGCCGGCGAGGGCTGCAGTCAATTCGGGACAAAACGGCGGAGCCTGCTGCACATAGCCTGCACCGACTGTCTCGAAAAAAGTGGTGGGGCGATTGCTGGTGAATTCAATAAAGTCCACTGGCAAGACAGGCTGCGACAGCGACGGCTCTGCCAGCACAGCTATGACTCTTTCCGCTCCCAGCCAGCGAGCGGCGTAGGCGTTGGCGCGCGGGTCGGCGGCGGCTGCCGCCAATACGATCAGAGCGGGCGCTGCATCATCATAAGCCACAACGCCAAAGGGGGTGCGCACGCTTTGGCGGTCTGCGTTGGCGGGCGGGGATTCACGGAAATCGAGCAAGGCTAAGGACGTCATGCAGCCATCTCCCTCTCAGGCTGCCGGCAGCAGCGCGGCAGCGGCAGTCAGTAAGAGCGGCAGGGCGCGGCGGGCTACGCCTGCGCCAAAGTCGCGCCGGGGGTCAATGTGCCACAATCCTGTGGCGAAATTGGTCACCAGGCACAAACTGGCGTAGTGCAGCCCCAATTCCGCCGCCAGCCACACTTCCGGGCAAAGCGTCATCCCTACCACGTCCGCGCCTAGCTCTCCTGCCAGACGTATCTCGGCAGCCGTTTCCAGCCGGGGGCCTTCGGTGCAAACGTAAGTGAGCGTTTGTTCTATTGGCGGGCGAGGCGTAATCTGGTTCAGGATGGCCTGGCGGGCTGTTTCGGCAAAGGGGCGGGCTGCCTGGCGGGGGTCTGCGCCGCGGTTAATGTGCTCAATGGTGCGGGCGGTGGCGCGGCTGGGGTGGGGCGTGGGAGCAAAGCTGCTCTGCCGGCAGCGGGTCCAATCAAGCAGAAATGCGGGCACAACGGCATCCCCCACGCGCAACTGCGGGTTGATGGCGCCGACGCCATTCCAGGACAAAATGTGGCTGCCGCCCAAAGCGCGCACTGCCCAGATGTTGGCGCGATGGTTGACAAAGCGGGCAGAACGTTCTAGCGTCTCCTCCCCGTGCCGGCTGCTGAACCAGACCGTTATGCCTGCCGTCGTTTCCAGTTGGGAGAAAATGGGGGAAGGGCCATACGGCGTTGCTATCTGTTGCCGCCGGATGACGCGCGCAAAGTCGTCTGGCTTGATCTGGTAAGCGGCTGTGCCGCCAAAGATGAAGATGGAGGAAGGGGGGGGCGTTGGGGTCGTCATGGGGTGAGTGCCGGCGGCGCAGCCTGGCGGCGGATGCCGTTTAGACGTTGAGTTTGAACGTTAACTGATATTCGGCGGCGGTCGCCGGTTTGTCGGCGCGGAAGCAAGTGGTGACGTCGTGGCGCAGCCGTTGGTGTTGGATGTGAAAGCCCGCTTCGCGCAGCATGTCGCGCCAATAGGCTGCTTCGGGCAGACGGTTGGCGGCAGGCCCCAGCGCCAGCCAGTTGGTGAGGCTGCGGGTGCGTTCGGAGAGAAGGAGCCGCCCGCCTGGCATCAGGATGCGGTAGGCTTCTGCCAGCAAACGGCGGCGGTCGCCTGCCTGCACGAACTGGCCCAGGGTGTCCACCAGAATGACGGCGGGCGCGCTGTTATCTGGCAGGGGGATCAGGTCGAGGGCGGCGTCTAGCCAGACCAGGCGCGGGTCGCTGCGCGGATGGAGCAGGCGTTGGCGGGCGCGCCACAGGCTGGGGTTGGGCGTGAGTTGGGGGTTGTACAGGTCAATTACGCTGACTTTGCCCGTTGTCAGGCGGCGGGAGAGGAAAATGCCGGCATCCCGCCGCCCCACGTCCATTTGCACGAACCGATCCGTTGGCTTAATTTGCCCTAACTCAAACAGATATGCCAGGTCGGGCGACTGGCTTTGGCGGCGCACCAGCAGCAGTCCGGCAGCCAGGAAGTAAAACGGGAGCAGCAGCAAGGCGGCGGCAAACAAGGTGAACGCCCACCAACCCTGGCTGCCCATTATCCAGATGGCTAACAGCAGGAGTAAACTGGCTGTGGTATAAGCGGCATAGCCGGGCCAATGGTCGTGGATGTGGTTGCGCACACCCTGGTAGCTGTCGGTCATGGGCGTTTTGTTTCCATAAAAGATGAACTGTGGTCTGGATTCTAACGATTTTGCGGCGGCTTGGCGAATGACGCTGCGTTCCAGTTGTGATAACCTTACAGTTATGTCTGATGTTTATGAACGGTTGTTAGAACGGTATGAGACGGGGCAG
>CAYQYJ010000604.1:0-2282 GCA_964421605.1 uncultured Ardenticatenaceae bacterium
GACGGCTAAACTTGTGCTGAGCATAGTCGAAGTAGCCGTCACTACGAACTTATTTATGGACGGTTCCCTAGACCTTTTCCCTGCCTTTTCCTGGATGTCCAGCAGCGTCCAGGTTGCCGTTAAAGCGCCACTGTCGCCAGACAGTGGCGCTTTTGCGCCTGCCAGAGCATTAGGTACAATGATGCTCCAATTGGCGGTATAGTCGCCCTGATCCAACGCTGCGCTGCCAGAGCAGCGTGTTGCCAGCGCGACGGGTATAGCTTGAGCCTGACTCGCCGCCAGAGAGAGTTGGTAACGGTGTAACTCCTGCGCTAAAAGGATGGCGCTTTTGACAGTAGAGATCGTCGTTGTATTAGTTATTCTGGCGGCAGCCGTTATCTTATTTGCCATGGAGCGCATCCGCGTTGATGTGGTTTCCTTAATGGCGTTGTTAGCCCTTTTCCTGACGGGTATCGTGTCCATGGACGAAGCCTTTGCTGGATTTTCTAATCCGGCGGTGGTCACGGTCTGGGCCATTTATATGATGAGCGATGGCATGGCGCGGGTGGGGGTGGCGGATGTGATTGGCAGCCGGATTTTGCGCTATGCCGGCAAAAACGAGGCCCGGCTCATTTTCTTTATCATGCTGACGGTAGGAGTCATGTCGGCGTTTACCAACAACATTGGCGCCACAGCCGTGCTGCTGCCAGCGGTCATTGGTATTGGCAATCAAGCCAATATACCCGCCTCGAAGCTGCTTATTCCGCTGGCGTTTGGCTCCTTGCTGGGCGGCGTGACGACATTGATTGGCACGCCGCCTAACCTGTTGGCCAGCGCCGTGTTGGTTGAAGCCGGCTTGCAGCCGTTCAAGCTGCTGGATTTTACGCCTATAGGCGTGATTGTTCTGGGCGTTAGCATTCTGTACATGGTCTTTATTGGTCGCCACCTGCTGCCTGAACGGCGCGAAGTGACCCATTCTGACCTGGCTCGCGATTACCATTTGCGCGATTATCTCTATGAACTGCGGGTGCTGCCTGACTCGCCTCTGGTAGGCAAATCATTGCAGCACGCTCGTCTGGGCGAGGTGTACGATCTGACGGTGATCGCCCTGGTACACAACGGCGAAATGTTCCTGGAACTGCTGCCAGAAACGGTCATCCACGCCAACGACCGCCTGATGGCCAAAGGGTCAGTGCAAGAAATGTTGTCGCTGCAAGAGGAGCTAGGCGTTAGCTTTGACGTGAACGTCCATGTCCAGGTGCGCGACCTGATATCGGCGGATACGACGCTGGCGGAGTTGGTGATCAGCCAGCGGGCGGACTTTATTGGGCAAACGTTGGCCGAGGCGGATTTTCGCAATCGCTATGGTCTGACGGTGCTGGCAATCTGGCACGAGTCGGCGCACATCACCGCCTCGTTGGAGGATGTGCCGCTGCGGTTGGGGGATGTGGTATTGGTGCATGGTCGCCGTGAGCGTATTGAGTCGCTGCGCGGTCATAACGGGTTTTTGGTGTTGGGGCCGTTGGAAATCGAAACGCGCCGCCGCCACAAAGCGCCCCTGGCAGTGTCCATCTTCGCCACGATGATTGGGTTGGTGTTAGTTGGGCTGCTGCCCATTTCCGTGGCGGCAGTGTTGGGCACGGTACTGTTTATTTTGACGGGGGTGATGACGATGGAGGAGGCGTATCACGCGGTGGAGTGGAAGTCGGTGTTCTTGATTGCCGGCATGTTACCCATGGGCGTGGCCATGCAAAACACGGGCGCCGCCCAATTACTGGCAGACAGCATCATTGGTCTGACGGAGGGATTGGGGCCGCGTGGGCTTTTGTTAGGCTTGATCAGCCTGACCACGCTGCTGACCGGCTTTATGTCTAACGCCGCCGCCGCCGTTTTGGTGGCGCCAATTGCCGTTACTGCCGCGCAAAGCCTGGGCCTTAGCCCTTATGGTTTCGTTTTGGGCGTGGCTATGGCGGCGTCCACAGCCTTTGCCACGCCTGTTGGTCATCAGGCTAACGTCCTGGTTTATGGGCCGGGCGGCTATCGCTTCTTTGATTACACCAAAGTTGGCGTGCCGCTGACGCTCCTGATCTGGGTGTTGATGCTCATTTTCTTGCCCGTTTTCTTCCCATTCTAGCACAGCCTGGTAACACGCCAGCCAACCGTGGCGATTTCTTCAACCGCAGTTCGGCCCCGCAAAACGGGCAAAAAGGCATCGCGCCGGGGGAATTTTGGGGCCGGCGCGCCCCACAAATGCCCCAAAAAATGGGGGGCGGCCCCCCCCCGGCGGGGCGGGCACCCCCCCC
>CAYQYJ010000605.1:0-2262 GCA_964421605.1 uncultured Ardenticatenaceae bacterium
ACGCAGACAATCACCAATCCTCACCCTTATGGCTTTGTTCAGGATGGGGCATACGGCGTAACCTGGGCTGACGTTTTGCAGCGTTACTGGCAGGTGAAGCAGCAACAGGATAATACAACGCTGCTGACAAGACCTTGTCTGACGCGGTTGCCGGCATCTCAACAAGAAGGCGAACTATCTGTCCTGAGCGTTACTTCCCCTCTCTCTGGTACAGTTACCGTAGGCCAGCCCGTCGTCCCTGGCGTCGAGATCAGTACGGATCGCCCCGCCTTAAATCCCCTGGTTACGTTTGATATCTTTTTGGAAGGAATTCCTGTCTATGCTCACAGCGTAGCGGCAGGCTACCTGCTCACGGGCACGCATGTCATTGCAGCTTCAGAAGCGTGGACGCCAATCAGCGCCGGGGCATACACCATGACGGTGACGGTTGACGCCGACCACCGCTTCTGGGAAACAAACGAATCGGACAACAGCCTCCTTTTTGCCGATGACGTCTTCGACGGCGCAGCCCAGGCGTTCACAGTGACCACGCCAGACGGCGGGCAATGGCTCGACAGCCGCCAGATCACGCTGGCAATCAGCAGCACCCTGCCTGTTCATGCGTTGGATATCCAGGTTTACGACTACGCGCCAGGCACAGCTACCCCCATCCTGGCTTACCATCACCGCGATAACGCGCCCGTCCTGTCTGACCATAACTACACGTTCACCCTGCCGGATACGGTGCAGCCTGGCCCCCTCACCTTGCACGTTTGGGCCTTGAGCAATGGTCGTCCCACGCCCCAACCGTCCGTTCTGCATCTGAATTATGCGCCCGGCGACAATTTGCTGGGCACAGGCAGCCACGCCTACCGCCTGCATCTGGACAGCGGCGCGGCGGTAACGATGACGCTAGACGTGTTGGCAGGCGCAGCCCAACTATCTATTTGGGAACCGCACAACTTCTGGTCGGCGCGCAGCGTGACGGCGACTGCCGGCATTTCCCAAACCCTCATCATCTCCCCCACTCGCCGCGGCGAATACCTGCTCCTGGTTGCCGGGCAAGAGCCGGAGACCCGTTACACCCTCAGCCCGGCAGAAATGCCGCCGGCGGCAGTCCCCCTCTCGTTTTATGACTTAAGCAGCCAACCACAACTGCGGCTGTCGTTCCTGCCCCCTGTCCCGCAGGCAGCCGTCTACTATTGCGTTCCCGTGGGCGTCAATGCCGGCAGCAACCTCATCGCCGCTCCCCTACAAACCAACGACATGCGCCTGGCTGCCCTCTTTCCCGACGCCCTACCTCTCTACGGTCTGCTACCAGGCGGGGTCATCACCAACACGCTGCAAACAGGTCAGGGTTACCTGGTTACCTTTGACGCCCCTCACCTGTACCCCCTCTGCGGCGACCCCGTTGTCTCGCAAAGTATTCCCGTCAACGCCGGTTGGAACTTCATCGGCATCTTTGACCACCCCGTGCTTGTGGCAGCCCTGGCTACCAACCCGCCAGGCGCGCGTCAGACCCAATTCTTCCGCCTGCTAAACGACACCTGGTCGCCCGTCTCCCTGCTGCAGCCCGGCACAGGCTACCTGGTCCGCTTCTCCCAGCCAGCCACCCTGCTTCTGTCAGCAGAAGCAACCATCTGGCGCGCTGACCAATAAACAATAATCTGTGTTATCTGTGATTATCTTCGTCCATCGCCCTGCGCCCTGGCCAGGCTGGAGTGTCCCGAAAATGGGCGGATTACCCATCCGCCCTACGGGGAACTGCTTTGGCAATCGGACAGGCATGTCCGATTGCCTATTAATCTGCGCCGTCTGCGTCAACTGTAATTGATCAGGGTTGGGTTAGCAAGCCCGCCTGGCGCAGGGGAACGCTTAAGCAAACAACGCCCGGTAAACGGCCGTAATCGCCAACCCTACCCCGTAAGCCGTTGCGTAATAAACGAGCAGCGGCTGCCGTCCTTTGCGCCACAGCAGCCAGAACGACAGCAGCGCCAGCAGCAGCACCACCACCAGGTCCAGCCCAATTTCCTCGAAGCCCAAATTGGCGAAAATGCCCAGAGCCACAAAGAAGGCGTTGAACAGTAGCAGCCCCAGGTCCCGCCCGCCTACGCCGCCCCGCCAGGGGAAAACAACTTGCAGCAGCATCAACATGCCGTTAATGCCGGCAAACCCCGCAAAAAACAACCAGTGCGAAAACTCGTCGTCATTGAAAATGACAATCCGGCACAGGTCGCTCGTTACCTCATCAGGGCAGAAACGAGCGTGTAGATAGTTGGCCAG
>CAYQYJ010000606.1:0-2254 GCA_964421605.1 uncultured Ardenticatenaceae bacterium
CACTCTGGCTGAACGCTGCCGCTTCGACCTGCGCTACGGCTTGCAAGACCTGCCCATCTTCCCCACGCCCCACGGCATGAGCAGCAGCGCCTACCTGCGGCGGCTGTGCGCTGAGGCGCTGCCCATCCGCTATCCACAGGCGACAGAGCGAGCCTGGGCGCAGTTAGCGCATGAGTTGGACGTGATTGAACGGGCGGGGCTGGGCAACTACTTTCTCATCGTCTGGGACATCGTCCGCTTTGCCCGCGCACAGGGCATTCGCTGCCAGGGGCGCGGCTCAGCGGCCAACTCCCTGGTCGCCTACCTGCTGCACATCAGCCCCGTGGACCCGCTGGCGCATGACCTGGTGTTTGAGCGCTTCCTCTCCGACGAGCGCCAGGTCACGCCCGACATTGACCTGGACTTCGACGCAGCGCGGCGCGAGGAGGTCATCCAATACCTCTACCAACAATATGGCGCAGCGCACACGGCTATGGCCTGCACCTTTGTTACCTATGGCTTGCGCAGCGCTCTGCGCGACGTGGGGCGGGTATTGGGCCTGCCGCCGCCCGTGCTGGCTGCGGTGCGCGCGGCGTTGACGGCAGATGGGGCGCAGGTCGCGTCGGTGGAAGGGGGGTGGGTGGGGGATTTGTGCCGGCAGTTAGCCGACCACCCGCGCCACCTGGGCATCCACGCTGGCGGCATGATCATCACCGGTTCCCCCCTCATGGGGCGCGCCCCCACCGAGCCTGCCGCCATGCCCGGCCGCGTCGTCGTGCAGTGGGACAAAGAGGCGCTGGAAGCCGCCGGCCTGGTCAAAATAGACATCCTCAGCCTGCGCATATTGTCCGCCATCGCCGAAACGCTAAACCACATTGAGCGCCTCACCGGAGAACGCCCTGACCTGGCCCATCTTGACCTGGCTGACCCGGCCGTCTATGCCATGTTATCCCGCGCCGATACCATTGGCGTCTTCCAGGTGGAATCCCGCGCCCAGGCGCAGCTTTTGCCCCAGTTGCAACCCCGCTGCTTCGCCGACCTGATTGTGGCTATCTCCCTCATTCGCCCTGGTCCTATTCAGGGGAACATGGTGCATCCCTACCTGCGCCGCCGCCTGGGGCTGGAACCCATCGCCTATCCCCACCCGCGCCTGCAAAACGCCCTGGCGGAAACGCTGGGCGTTATCCTCTTCCAGGAGCAGGTATTGAAAGTAGCCCGCGACCTGGCGGGTTTCACCCCTGGGCAAGGAGAACAGTTGCGGCGCGCCCTGGGGGCGAAACGCGCCCCGGCGGCTATGGAACGGCTGCGCGCCGATTTCCTGGCGGGCGCAGCCGCCAACGACGTCCCCGCCGAAACCGCCGCCGCCATTTTTCAGCAGTTATTAGCCTTTGGCGGTTACGCCTTCGCCAAGAGCCACGCCGCCGCCTTTGCCGTTCTTGTCTACCAGTCCGCCTGGCTGAAGTATTATCACCCATACCCCTTTTACTGCGCCCTGCTCAACAACCAGCCCATGGGCTTCTGGCAACCTGCCGTGCTGGTAAACGAACTCCGCCGCCAGGGAGGCGCGGCGCTGCCGGTGGACATCCACGCCAGCCAGCCCCGCTGCACGGTGGAAGGAAAGGGCGTGCGCATTGGCTTCAACTACGTCAAGGGTTTGTCGGCGACGCACATCGAACGTCTCTGCGCCTGCCGCGCTGAACGTCCCTTTGCCAGCCTGCAAGACTTTTGCCAGCGCACCCGCCTGCCGCGGCGGCTGGTGGAGCGCCTGATTGCCGCCCACGCCCTGGACGGCTGGGGCATCCCCCCGCGCACCCTGTACGCCGAACTGAACCAGATGCCCCCCTACGAAGAAGCCGGGCTGGATCTGGACTTTCCCGTCCCGGCGCTGGCGCTACCCCCACAGTCTCCGGTGGAGGCGATGCTGGCAGAACAGGCGGTATTGGGCTTTTCCACCGGGCCGCACGTGATGACGTTTTTCCAGGAGGAACTGGCTCGCCGCGGTATCGTGGGCAGCGCCGAACTGCGCGCCATCCCTGACGGGC
The DNA here is from genome assembly GCA_964421605.1 of uncultured Ardenticatenaceae bacterium. GTDB lineage: Bacteria > Chloroflexota > Anaerolineae > Promineifilales > Promineifilaceae > JAGVTM01. The sequence goes on from CAYQYJ010000606.1 coordinate 2,022, forward strand.
GGCGCGTGCGGGCGGCCGGGCTGTTGGTGGTGCACCAATCTCCCCCCACAGCCAAAGGCTTCCACTTCCTGACGCTGGAAGATGCTGCCGGCATGATAAACGTCATCGTCGCCCCCCGCGTCTACGACCGCCATCGCCCGGTCATCCACGCCGCCCACCTGCTCCTGGTGCAGGGAACCGTCCAGCAAGAATCCGGCGTCGCCAACCTCCTGGCGGAACGCCTTTCCCCGCTA
>CAYQYJ010000607.1:0-2250 GCA_964421605.1 uncultured Ardenticatenaceae bacterium
GATTTTGACGTGTTTGACCGGGCGCTCAAGGCGCTTTACCAGGAGTTTACCTTTGAACGGGCGGCAGAAGAGGCGCAGGTTCCCATTGAACGCATCCGCGAGGCTGCCGCCTACGTGGCTGGCTGCGATGGTCGCCTGGCAACCCACACCTGGCGCAGCGCCAGCATTGGCAACCTGGGCGGCTGGCAGGTCGCCCGCGCCCTCTTCTTCCTCAACGTTCTCACCGGCAGCGTGGGCGTGCGCGGCGGCACTTCCGCCAACAGTTGGAACAAATTTGTGCCCAAACCGTTTAAGTCGCCCCCGCCGTTTAACGCCTGGAATGAACTACACCTGCCCCTGGAGTGGCCCCTGGCGCATTATGAGATGAGCTTCTTGCTGCCCCACTTCCTGACGGAAGGGCGGGGGGAGATTGACGTTTATTTCACCCGCGTCTACAACCCCATGTGGATTAACCCGGACGGTTTCATGTGGCTGCAAGCGCTGCAAGATGAGCAGAAAATCAAATGCCACGTGGCCCTGACCCCCACCTGGAACGAGTCGGCCTGGTTCGCCGATTACGTGCTGCCGATGGGGCACAGCGGCGAGCGGCACGATTTGATGAGCCAGGAGACGCACGCCGGGCAGTGGATTGCTTTCCGCCAGCCGGTGCGGCGCGTGGCGCTAGAGAAGATGGGGCAGCCTGTGCGCTTCACCTATGAAGCCAATCCAGGCGAGGTGTGGGAGGAGAATGAGTGGTGGATTGAGCTGTCGGCGCGTATGGACCCAGATGGCGCTCTGGGCATTCGCCAATGGTTTGAAAGCCCGTACCGCCCCGGCGAGATTATCACCGTGGACGAGTATTACCGCTGGATTTTTGAAAACAGCGTGCCTGGCTTGCCGGCAGCGGCAGCCCAAGAGGGAATGACGCCGCTAGACTATATGCGCAAATATGGGGCGTTTGAGGTGCAGCACGACAATTACGTCCCTTATGAACGGGAAATTGCCGGGGTTAATCTGGCGGAAGATGCCGGCATCTCCCCCCCCTTCACCCGCGATGAGCAGCAGCGCATCCGCAAAGATGGCAAAGTCGTCGGCGTCTGGATAGATGGCAAAGCAAAAGTTGGCTTTGAGACGCCCAGCCGAAAACTGGAATTTTTTAGCCGTACCTTGTACGATTGGGGTTGGCCCGAAAAAGCGCACACCATCCCCTGGCCCCTGAAAAGTCACGTCCATCCAGACAACATTGACCGTACTAAAGGCGAAATGCTGCTGCTGCCCAACTTCCGCCTGCCCACGCTGATCCACACCCGCAGCGCCAACGCCAAATGGTTGTATGAGATCAGCCATAAAAATCCAGTCTGGATGCACCCGTCCGACGCCGCCCGCCTGGGCGTGCAGACGGGCGACTTAATCCGCGTCGAAACGGAGATTGGCTACTTTGTGGATAAGGTATGGGTCACGGAAGGTATCAAGCCCGGCGTCATTGCCATGAGTCACCATCTGGGACGTTGGCGACTGGAAGAGAACCAGGGGGTGAATCCGGGCATGTCCAACCTGGCTCGCCTGAGCGCCGACGAGCAGGGCGGGCGCAGCTTGAACATCATTCACGGCGCGCGCCCCTGGCCCACTTTCGACCCGGACACCAGCCGCATCTGGTGGCAGGACGTGGGCGTGCATCAAAACCTGACCCACGCCGTCCACCCCGACCCCATCAGCGGCGCGCACTGCTGGCTGCAAAAGGCGGTCAATGTGCGCCGTGCCGGGCCCGAAGACAAACATGGGGACGTGTGGGTGGATACGCGCCGCTCCATGGCCGTTTACGCCGCCTGGAAGGATCTGACCCGCCCGGCGACCCAGGTCAGCCCCGACGGTCTGCGCCGCCCGCTGTGGCTAAAGCGTCCCTTAAAACCGGTGGAGGAGGCATTCAAATTGCCGGCATCTCCCCCCAATAAATGAAGACTTTTGCCACGAATTTCACGCGTAGCATCCCAGTAAATCGTGGCGATCTCTTCAACCGCAGATCGTTTCCACAAAACGGGCAAAAAGGCATCGTCGCCGGGCAATTTTGGGCGCAGACGCGCCCCAAATTGCCCATGAAAATGGGTGTCAGCCCCGCCGCAGGCGGAGCTGACACCCACCACAATTAAGTGCAGCGCTACCAGCGCGAATTTTCTGATCTGTCAAGTCCTGAAATAAGTTGACACATTTACAACAATTACTGCACATCCATGTACAACAACTACTGCACATCCATGTTCAAATGAACTTCGG
>CAYQYJ010000608.1:0-2242 GCA_964421605.1 uncultured Ardenticatenaceae bacterium
TGCAGGAAATCTACCGATTTTAGCTCGCGTTCCAGGATGTAGATGAGGTAGAAGTGCATGGCTGCCTCCAGTTCGCGGTGCAGCGGGTTTTTCAACTTGAGCGCGCGCACGGTGTCCCAACTGCGCGTCTGTAAATACCGCAGCACTTTCACCACCACGGCGCTGACGGGGCGGGCGCGGCGGTCGGCGTCTTCATAACCAGGCGCAATCAGCCCGCCCAACTCGGCGCTGAGGAATTGGTCTTGCTCCTCAATGGGGTCGCCGGAGACGACGCATTGAAACAACTGCGGCTGGTAGCCCACTTGCGACAGCAGGCGCAGCTCATAATAGCGCGCTGCCAGGCGTACGTCTTCATCGGCAGCCAGCCAGCCCAACGCATCCCGCAGCAGGTCATATAGGGCTATATGTTTGTCTTCGTCAGGGGTGAAACGATCCAGCAGTTCCACCATGTAGGCGGCGTAAGTGGCGCGGATGAGGTCCTGCCGCAGCGGCGCGTATGTGTCCACCGCTTCCGCCTGGGTGATGATGTCCAGGTCGCGCCCCGTGGCTATGAAGAAATTAGTGCGCATAAACAGTTCCACGTGCCCCGTTTTGCGGCTTTGTGGCTTGCGCGCGCCTTTAGCAATCGCCCGGATTTTGCCGTAGTCGCGGCTATAGAGCGTCAGCAGCCGATCCGCCTCGCCAAAATCGGTGCGGCGGAGGACGATGGCTTCGGTGCGGTAGGTCTTTTCGCGGGGCATGGGACAAAGGGAGAAGGTAGAAAGGTGAAGGAAGAAGGAAGAAGGTAGAAGGAAGAAGTGGGTTTGGTTTAGGGTAGGTGTTCGGGGCCGAAGCGGTCGGGGAGGAGGGCGTAGAGGGTGGTGTGGCGGGCGGGGCCGGTTTCGGCGCAGAGGTAAACGGGAAAGTCGGCGGTGGCAAATTCGTTCATAACTTGCCGGCATGCCCCACAAGGAGAACCGCCGTTGCTGGTGCAAACAGCCATCGCCTTAATCTCGCGCGCGCCGTTAGCCACCATTTTGACGATGGCGCTGCGCTCGGCGCACACGGTCAGGCCATAGGAGGCGTTTTCCACGTTGACGCCTGTATAAATCTGTCCATCGGCAGCCAGCAGCGCCGCGCCGACTAAGTAGTGGGAGTAGGGGGCGTAGGCCAGATGCCGGCATTCCCGCGCCGCCGCCAGGAGAACCTCCTCTTCTTTTAGACTAATCATCATTCTGCCGTCCCTTGCACATGCACAAACGGCCCCACGCGCTGCTGCGCGGGCACGTTAGCCCTTTCTACCACCGCCTGCTCAATATGGCAACCATCTCCCACCGTCGCCTGGCGCAAAATGACGTTGGGCCCAATCACGCAGTCCGCGCCCACCACCGTGCGCCCTTGCAAATAGCAGCCGGGCCAGATGATTGTGTCTTGCCCAATGACCACGTCCGTTTCGATATAGGTTCTATCCGGGTCAATCAGCGTCACGCCTGCCGCCAGCCAGCGGTTGTTGACGCGCCGCTGCAACGCCTTCTCCACCGCCGCCAGTTCCGCCCGCGTGCCCGCCCCCAGGCATTCGTCCGCGTCCTCGGCGACGATAGCCCGCACTGGGTGTCCCTGCGCGGCAGCCATGCTCACCAGATCGGTCAGATAATACTCTGGCCCTGACCGCGCCTGGCGCAGCGGCAGATGCCCAACGTTTGCCCATAACCATGCCGCGTCGAAGCAGTACACGCCTGCGTTGTGTTCGGCAATAGCCAGCAGTTCCGCCCCGTTGGGGCGCTGCCGCGCTTCTGTCACTTCCACGATTTCGCCCACCGCGCCATCGGCGCGGCGCACAATGCGGCCAAAAGTAGATTCCGGCTGCCCCATGACGGTGAGCAGGCTAATGACCGCGCCCGATTCCGCCTGCAAGCGCGCCAACCGCCGCAGGGTGGCTGGCGTCAGCAGCGGCATATCCGCGTAAGTGACCAACACCTGGTCTGCCTGACCAGTCAAAACTGGCGCAGCCATTTGCACGGCGTGCCCCGTGCCCAACCGCTCCGCCTGATAGACGTAAACGGCTTGATCTCCCAATAACTGCGGCACGCCTGGCTCCTCTGGGGCAATCACCACCACGGGCGGCAAATCTGCTACGGCGGCGGCGGCGGCAAAAGCGCGCAGCGCCATCGGCTGCCCGCCGACGGCGTGCAAAATCTTCTGCTTCTTCGAATTCATGCGCACGCCATGCCCGGCAGCCAGCACCACCACAGCCAGTGTCACC
>CAYQYJ010000609.1:0-2238 GCA_964421605.1 uncultured Ardenticatenaceae bacterium
AGACTTGAGCGCAGCATACAATATAAGCGACTGGTCCGCGCGCGGGCAGTATGTCTACGACACCCTGCGCCAGACAGCCCAGACCAGCCAGGCTGACCTGGTTGCTTATCTGGATGCCCAAACGGCCAGGGGAGCCGTGCAAAGTTACCACACCTTCTTTATTGCCAACGTCATCTACGTCACGTCCAACCTCAGCGTCTTTGACGCCATCTCCGTCCGCTCTGACGTAACCTGGCTGGCGTCGCCGAAGACGTACCAGATACCTGACGAGTTTGTCAGCCTGGCCCCCGAAAGCCTGACGGCAATCGAATGGGGCATTGACCGCGTGCGCGCCCCAGAAATCTGGGACACCTTTGGGCGCACGGGCGAAGGCGTGGTGGTGGCCAACGTGGACACCGGCGTGGACTACGACCATCCCGCCGTGGTGAACCAGTACCGCGGCAACCTGGGCGGCAGCTTTGACCACAACTTCAACTGGTATGACCCCTCGGTCGTCTGCCCACCCGGCGCGCCGTGCGACAATAACAATCACGGCACGCATACCATGGGCACGATGGTCGGGGATGACGGCGGCGCCAACCAGATCGGTATGGCTCCTGGCGCCAAGTGGATTGCGGCGAAAGGATGCGAATCCAGCAGTTGCTCCGACTTTGCCCTGCTTTCCTCCGCCGAATGGATTGCTGCGCCCTGTCCTTTGGGCGTCGCCCCTGGCGACCCGTCCTGCGACCCCGATATGCGCCCGAACGTGGTGAATAACTCCTGGGGCGGCGGCGGCGGCGACCCCTGGTATCAGGCTTCGGTGGACGTCTGGCGGGCTATGAGCATCTTCCCGGCGTTTTCTGCCGGCAACTCCGGCCCTGGCCCTGGCACCATTGGTTCCCCCGGCGACTACTGTAACGTCACCGCCAGCGGCGCGACGGACATCAGCGACATCATCGCCAGCTTTAGCAGCCGCGGCCCGGGCAACTTCCCCGCCTGTCTGGATAAGCCGGACGTGAGCGCCCCAGGCGTGAACGTGCGCTCTTCCATTAACGGCGGCGGCTATGCTAACTTCAACGGCACCTCCATGGCCAGCCCGCACACCGCCGGCTGCGTGGCGCTGCTGCTGTCTATTGAACCGACGCTCACCTACGACCAGATTTACGACAACCTGATCACCACCGGCGTGGACCTGGGTGCGCCTGGCTTTGATAATGATTATGGTTATGGGCGTCTGGACTGCTACGAAGCGGCGCTGTTGTTGTCGCCCGACTTCTATCTGAACGCCACGCCCGCGATGCAGGACGCCTGCGTCCCCGACAGCGCCGTCTTCAATATTGAAGTAGGCCAGATTCAGGGCTTTGACGATCCTGTGACCCTCAGCGCCAGCGGCGTGCCGGGCGGTTACATGGCGTCCTTCAACCCCAATCCGGTGATCCCGCCGGACTACAGCGATATGACGGTGGCCAATGTGGGGGCGGCGGCTGCCGGCAGTTACGACATCGAAATCACCGGCATGGCCCCCACCAGCACCCACACCACCATGGTGACGCTAAACCTGTTCGACGATACGCCAGGGACAACCACCCTCACCTATCCGCCGGACAACGCCCAGAACATTGACCTGGTGCCCACCATGACCTGGACGGCGGCGGCGCAAGCCAGCGGCTACCGTCTGCGCATCTACGAAGGGGCTGGCGGCACGCCTATCTACGATGTGACCGTGCCCGAAACGGAACACACCTTAGGCATGGCCCTGGATCCCTTAACCGTCTACCGCTGGACAGTGGTTCCCATGAACCCATGCGGCGACGCCGCTATGGCCGGGCCCTACTACTTCCAGACGCGCGACATTCCGCCCATCCTGTTGGTGGACGACGACGACAACGCCCCCGACGTGCGCAGCTACTACATCGAAGCCCTGGATGGCCTCGGTTTGCTCTACGACATCTGGGACACCAACAACAGCGACCTGGAACCCAGCGCCGTTGAACTCGCCCCCTACGCCGCCGTGATCTGGTTCACCGGCGACGAATTTGGCGGCGCGGCCGGCCCTGGCGCGGCGGGCGAAAGCGCCCTGGGCGCCTGGCTGGATGGCGGCAACTGCCTCTTCATCAGCTCGCAGGATTACCATTACGACCGCGGCCTGACCTCTTTCATGAGCAGTTACCTCGGCCTGGGATCGGCGGTGGATGATGCCGGCAACTACACCAGCGTCACCGGTCAAGGCGCCGTCTTTGGCGGCCTCGGCCCCTACTC
>CAYQYJ010000610.1:0-2234 GCA_964421605.1 uncultured Ardenticatenaceae bacterium
CCATCTGCGAAATCTGTGACCCTCATCATTACAGATAGCGCACAAAGCGGTTTTGCGCGTCCACCAGAATAATCTTCGGTTGCTCAATCGGCTTATCCACCAACTCATATCCCATGATAATGATCTCGTCGCCAGGATGGATCAAATGAGCAGCGGCGCCGTTCAGGCAAATCACGCCCGACTCTGGCTCGCCCGCAATCACATACGTTTCCAGCCGCGCCCCATTCGTGTTGTCCACCACCATCACCCGCTCCCCCGGCCACAAATCTACCATCTCCAACAGCGCGGCGTCAATCGTAATACTGCCAACATAATCCAGATTGGCTTCAGTGACAATGGCTTTGTGGATTTTAGAACGTAAGACCATGCGCATGAGAATCAAGACCTTATTGAAGAGATCGCTACGATTTACTGGGGCGTTACCTTGAACGCCAGTTGCGGGAACTTGCCCTGGTAATGAGCCAGTTCATGCTCCGAATTAAACAAACCCACCAGTCGCCCGGCCGCGTCGTGGGTGCGCAGCAAACCGTAGCGCCAGGGCAACTGCTCAATTTGCTCTGCCGGGCCCTCGATCCAGCGGCACATAGAATGCGGCAGCATCTGGCGGCGCGTACTCACGCCGTACTCTTCCTCCAGGCGCGCCTCCACCACGTCAAACTGCAAATTCCCCACCACAGCCAGGATCGGATCGCGCCGCATAGCGTCCACTTCGTATAGCACTTGCATCGCGCCTTCTGTCTGGAGCTGCTCCAGCCCTTTAATAAACTGCTTCTGCTTGCTCACATCCGCGTTGTACAGACGGGCAAAATGCTCGGCAGGGAAGGTGGGGATAGGATCAAAGTTAAAGGCGGCGCCGCTGAGGATGGTATCGCCAATCATAAAAGTGTGGCTGCCAGGGAGGCCGATAATATCCCCCGCGTAAGCCTCATCTACCACTTCGCGGTCGTCGGCAAAGAACTTGTACGGGCGAGACAGTCGCAGCAGCTTACCTGAACGGGGATGGGTCGCCACCATGTTGCGCTCAAAACGCCCGCTGCAAACGCGCACAAAGGCCACGCTGTCGCGGTGGCGCGGATTCATATTAGCCTGTATCTTGAACACAAAACCGGAGAAATCCGGCTGCGCCGGCGTAATCGGCCCGCTGTCGCTGTGATAAATTCCTGGCGGGGGGGCATAATGAATGAAATCATCCAGAAACAACTGCACGCCAAAGTTGGTCAGGGCGCTGCCAAAGTAGACGGGCGTTTGCTGCCCTTGCTGTACCTGCGCCAGGTCAAACGCCGCTAACTCATTGAGCAAGCCAATGTTCGTCAGCAGGTCTTCCAGACGGCTGTCGTTTAGCCCCTGGTGAATGCGCGGGTCGTCGAGGGTGGTGATGGTTTGCGGGGAAATGGTCTGGTTGCGCGCGGTGCGGTCAAACAGGTAGACCTGCTCCGTCAGCCGTTCGTAGACGCCCAGGAAACTTTCGCCGTCGCCAATGGGCCAGTTCATGGGCACAGCTTGCATGCCCAGCACCGTTTCCACTTCGTCTAACAGTCCCAGTGGGTCTTCCGCCGGGCGATCCATTTTGTTGATAAAGGTGAAGACCGGGAGGCCGCGCTGCCGGCATACTTCAAACAGTTTGCGCGTTTGCGCTTCCACCCCTTTAGCCGCGTCCAGCACCATCACCGCGCTGTCCGCCGCCATCAATGTGCGATAGGTGTCTTCAGAGAAATCCTGGTGGCCCGGCGTATCCAGCAGGTTGATGACGCGCCCTTTGTACGGGAACTGCAACACGGTAGAGGTGATCGAAATGCCCCGCTCCCGCTCTATCGCCATCCAATCGGAGGTGGCGCGGCGTTGATCGCGCCGCGCGCGCACGCTGCCCGCCAGGTGGATGGCGTTACCATAGAGCAGCAGCTTTTCCGTGAGGGTGGTTTTGCCGGCATCTGGATGCGAAATAATGGCAAAAGTGCGCCGTCTGCTGATTTCCGCGCTTAATTCACTTAATTCAATGGGATCAACAATCTCTACTTCTTGGTTGAGCATACCGTTTCCAGGTGGGAGTGACCAGCGTCACGCAAAACAACCGCGCCAGCTCACAATCTGCGCCTGACGCGGTAGCAATCACATTTCATTATACGCCTTATTGTTACAACGGGAAAAACCAGACAATCAGCGGCAGCGCCGTCACGACAATGATGAACAAGATCAGGGCCGCCAAAAGCACGCCAAAAACAATGAGCTGATTATTC
>CAYQYJ010000611.1:0-2230 GCA_964421605.1 uncultured Ardenticatenaceae bacterium
CGTTTCCGGGCGGTATGGGCTGGTGCTGCCCAACAAGAAAACGTCCTGCCCATCGGTGAACAGTTCAATGCCGGCTTCGCTGCGCACCACATACACATCCTCCCGCATCCACAGCAGCGATAGATTGGCTGTCGCCGCTGCCACTTCATGCCGCGTCACAGCCGTCGGCCACGGTGGATTGAAGCGCAAGTAAAGCCAGTTGCCGGCATAAACCCCCACCACCCCTATTCCCAACAAAGCCAGCGACAGCCACACCCACCACCTGCGTTTTGACCATCCCCCTGCTGCTTTTTCTGCCATAACATTGCCCTCGCGCTTACTTAACTGCATGATAACTCTATGAAAATCCGCCATAAGCCATCGCCAAAACGACCCGCCAACCACACAGGTTGGCAGAGTCGTGTAAAATCATGCGGTGCAAGGCACTGGCCGAACGGTTTTGGCCTGTTGGAACTCCTGTGGCGAGTGCCTCGCACCTGTATCGTGCGGAATTATTGTAGACCAACCAGGCCGCTGCCTGGCTTTTGTTGGCTTTTCCTACGTCCCTTCCAGCGCGCTACCGTGTGCGACTATCTTCTGGTCAAGTATATTTTGTTGTACACGTAAAACAACCGGAAAAAAGTCCCGCTACCATCAGGTGATACCATGAAACAACACTGGCTCTTCTTCGTCGCCCTGTTTGCCGCCGCCTGGCTGCTGACCGCCTGTGGCCCCACAGACGCCCCCATTGCCACGCAGGCCGCGCCTGCGCTGCCGGCAGCCACCATCGCTGCCGTTCCCACCGCGCCGTCCGCCGCCCCCAGCGCCAGCCCTCCCCCCACCGCTGCCGTGCCGCCCTCGCCCACGCTTCCCCCTACGCCTACCCCCACCACCGCGCCTACCCCCACGCCCACCCTGCCTGCTCCCGCCGACCTGTTTGTTAACCTGGAACTGGTCGCCAGCGGCTTCACCGCTCCCATCAACCTGGCTGACCCAGACGACGGCAGCGGGCGGCTCTTTATTGCCGACCAGATTGGCTTGATTTACATTCTGACGCCTGATGGTCTGCTGCTGCCCCAACCCCTGCTCGATTTGCGCGCCCGCATGGTCACCCTGGAACCTGGTTACGACGAACGTGGGCTGCTTGGTTTTGTCTTGCACCCCGACTTTGCCGCGCCTGGAGCCGCCGGCATGGGGCTGTTCTATGTTTATTACAGCGCCCCGCGCACGGGTGACGTCCCCGCCGACTACAACCACACCGGACGTCTGTCCGCTTTCCGCATTTCCGCCGCCGACCCCAATCAGGCTGACCCCGCCTCTGAACTGCCCATTTTGGAAATTCCCCAACCCCAATTTAACCATAACGGCGGTCAGTTAGCTTTTGGTCCTGATGGCTATCTTTATCTGGGTTTGGGCGACGGCGGCGCGCAAAACGACAGCGGCATCGGGCACAGCGATGGGGGCAATGGTCAGAACGCCTACGCGCTCTTGGGCAGCATCCTCCGTCTGGACGTTGACAATCCTGCCGCCCCCCAGCGTCCCTACGCCATCCCGCCGGACAATCCCTTTGCCGACGGCGTGGCTGGCGCGCCCGTTGTCTTTGCCTACGGCCTCCGCAATCCGTTCCGTTTCTCCTTTGACGCTGGCGGCGACCATGCTTTGATTGTCGCTGACGTAGGCCAAAACCTGTACGAAGAAATCAACCTGGTGCATTCCGGCGGCAACTACGGCTGGCGCATCCGCGAAGGTTACACCTGCTTCAACGTGAACAATGCCGACCTTCCCCTGGCTGACTGCCCGGCCACTGGGCCCGCTGGCGAACCGCTGCTGCCCCCCATTCTGGTATATGACCGCAGCCAGGGTCGCTCGGTCATTGGCGGTTATGTCTATCGCGGTAATGATGTGCCGGCATTAGCCGGACGCTACGTCTTTGGCGACTGGCAATATGACGCCGAGGGCCGCCTCGTCCTCTTCACTGGCGTGCCCACTGCTTCTGGCGACTGGGTGCGCTCCACCCTCACCGTTGGCGCGGGCAGCACTGGCTTGGCCCCCTTCACCTACCTGCTGGCATTCGGCCAGGACGCCAACCTCTCCCTCTACGCCCTCACCTCCGAAGCCCTGGGGCCAGACGGCAGCACGGGCAAACTATTCAAACTCATGCCCGCCGTCCGCCGCTGATCCTTACCGCAAAGTGCGCAAAGAACGCAAAGGAAGACTCTTCGCGCCCTTCGCGTCTTTGCGGTGAAAATCC
>CAYQYJ010000612.1:0-2226 GCA_964421605.1 uncultured Ardenticatenaceae bacterium
CTGCCTTTGCCGAAAATTGGCCCGATTCCTGGCCCGATATGGATAGCGCCCTGGAGGAAGTGCAGGATTGCCTCTCCCCAGAGATGATTTGCCGCGCCGCCTTTGCCGAAGATGGTCGCGTCCTGGGTTGGATTGGCGGGCGACCTGAATATGATGGGAATGTCTGGGAACTGCACCCGCTGGTAGTCGCGCCTGCCTACCAGCAGCAAGGCATTGGGCGGGCGCTGGCGCTAGACCTGGAAGAGCAGGTGCGGCAGCGGGGCGGCCTGACCGTCATACTGGGTTCCGACGACGTCAGCGACATGACCACCCTGGGCGGGGCCGACCTGTACACAGAGTTGTGGAGTCAGGTCGTTAACATTCGCAATCTCCGCCGCCACCCGTATGAGTTTTATCAGAAAATGGGATACATCATCGTCGGCGTTGTCCCCGATGCCAACGGGCGGGGCAAGCCAGATATTATGATGGCTAAACGCATTGGGGAGGTGTAGGGGCGTATGGAATACGCCCTTACACCTATACAGTCACGACAACGTTAAAACAGTCCAACTACCCGCCCATCTTCGTCAATGTCCACGCTCATGTAGGCTGGCTTGCTGCCCAGGCCCGGCATAGTGCGCATTTCGCCTAACAGCGGGTAAATGAAACCCGCCCCTACCGACGCGCGCACCTCGCGCACGGGCAGGGTGTAACCAGTGGGGGCGTTCTTCAACGCTGGATCGTGGCTGATGCTCAAATGGGTTTTCGCCATGCAAATGGGCAAGCCGCCAAAACCGTTGGCTTCATACTGCTTAATTTGCTGCTCCGCCAATGGTTCGTAACTGACGTCTGCCGCGCTGTAAATCTCTCTGGCAATCGTCTCAATCTTTTGCTTGATGGACATATCCAGCGGATAAAGAAACTGGAAGTTGGACGGTTTCTCACAAGCTGTCACTACTGCTTGCGCCAGTTCCACCGCCCCATCGCCGCCATTCGCCCAATGATCGCTCATGGCGGCTATCTCTGCCCCCGACGCTGCCGCCATCTCCCGCACCAGTTCGACTTCGGCAGGGGTATCGGTGTGAAACTTGTTGACGGCCACCACCACGGGCACGCCATAGCGGCGGGCGTTGCGGATGTGGGCGGCCAGGTTGGCCATGCCCTTGCCCAACAGGTCCAGGTTTTCTTCGGTATATGCCTTGTCCAGCGGCTTGCCGGGGACGACGCGCGGCCCCCCGCCGTGCATCTTGAGCGCGCGGATCGTGGCTACCAGCACCACGCAGTCAGGTACCAGCCCGGAATAGCGGCACTTGATATCAAAGAACTTCTCCATGCCAATGTCCGCGCCGAAGCCAGATTCGGTGACCACGTAGTCCCCCAGGTGTAGGGCGATGCGGTCGGCCACGATGGAAGAGTTGCCATGCGCAATATTGGCAAACGGGCCGGCATGGACAAAGGCAGCCTGTCCTTCCAACGTCTGCATCAAGTTCGGATGGATGGTATCTTTCATCAAGACAGTTACCGCGCCTGCCACCCCCAGGTCTTCTAATGTGATCGGCTGCTTGTTTTTGCTGCTGCCGATGACGATACGCCCGCAGCGCTGGCGCAAATCCTTTAAGGTGGATTTGTAATCGTGGCCGTCCACCAGGGCCAGGATGGCCATAATCTCGCTGGCGACAGCGATGTCGTAACCTGTCTGGCGCGGCAGACCGTCTGCTCTGGGACCCAGGCCAATGATAATGTTGCGTAGCGCCCGATCGTTCACATCAATGACCCGATTCCAGGTGATGCTGTACGGATCAATGTCCAGCCGTTTTAATCCCACCGCTGCCAGTTGGGCGTCGCTCATGCGATCCTCGTGATACAAGCGGGCGTCAATGGCCGCGGCTACCAGGTTGTGGGCGGCGGTGATGGCGTGAATATCCCCCGTCAGGTGTAGATTGAAATCTTCCATGGGAATGACCTGGCTGTAGCCGCCGCCAGCGGCGCCCCCTTTGATGCCAAACGTGGGGCCCTGGCTGGGCTGGCGAATGCAGGCAATCGCTTTGTGTCCCAGGACGCCTAACCCTTGTACCAGGCCTACGGTAGTGGTTGTTTTGCCTTCGCCCAACGGCGTGGGGGTGATGGCGGTCACATCAATGTATTTGCCTTTGGGACGATGGGAAACTTTTTGCAGCACGTCCAGATGCACTTTGGCTTTATTGCGACCAAACAGAATCAGGTCATCTGCTTCCAGCCCCAGTTCGG
>CAYQYJ010000613.1:0-2211 GCA_964421605.1 uncultured Ardenticatenaceae bacterium
ATAGCTTGTTCATACTATGGCAGTATACCAGAATACGCCGCCGCCTGTCTGTACGTTGTCCCGCTGTTTTGTCGCTGATCTTTGCCGGCAACTGGAGCAAGGTAAGGACATCCTTACCCAATTATCTTCTGATGGTACAGATTTCTTAAGCAGTCGGGGGGAACGGCTGTTGGTCAATTTGTCATAATTCTTGACAAAGCGGATTCAAAGTTTTACAATGTCTGCAAATCGGTGGAAAAATCCAGAAATTTTCTACAAATCCAATTAAGAGGCCAGGGAATTTGACCTACCGTGAGGCAATGTGCCTTGCGTCAAGTCACTATTACGGCTACGGCTACAAAATGAAAAGCCATTTTGCCTTCTACGGTTTCAGGAAAGTCCCAGTTGTGTCAGGCTGGCAACCTGTCATCGCGCCATATCAGGCAACTGCACTTCTCATGGCTTTTTGCGCCGGCAGCAACCCCCAAACACGCACCCAGGATAGATACCCTTCTTACGTGGGGGGGCAAATGAACCGCTTCATCTGACCAGCGCCCATCTGGTGTGTGCACGCAGATGGGCAGTGGTGGGAAGGGCTTTTTTTTGTTATTCAGCAACATCCGCGGCGCCGCAACAGGCGACCTATTCTTTATGGAGAGAGTTCAATGAAAGGTGGTAATGGAGCAATCGGAGGGTAGCTCATCATGAAACGCAGATATTATGCCGTCTGGGGTGCGCTTCCTTCCATCGCCCTGGCTCTGACTGTAGTTGTTAACATCTTAACCGGCGGCAACGGCGCTATTGGTGGGGGTTCGCCGTTTATGTAAGTCTCAATTGCGCTTTTCTTTCAAGAAGAAAAGGGGGTTGTTTGAGGCGCGCATGCGCCTCAAACAGCCTTGCCCCATATTTACACCCATTCCCGTAAACAAGATAAAATAGGCGCATGATCAGACTGTTCGTGAGCGCCCTTTGGAAGTCTGCTGCCGGCAAAGCGGCGGCTGTGGCTTCTTTTGGGCTGTTAATGGTACTCATCGGCTACGTCTTGTTTGCCCGCGAGCAGGCTGCGCCTGCCGTTTACTGGCTCATTGGGCTGCTGCTGGCATTTTGGGTGTTGTATGTACTGGGTTTTGGCTTGCAACGCATGGTCAGCGCCTACCAGAGTCTGGCAGCGCGCCTGAACGAAGTGCAGGAAAATGTGGGGGCGCTGCGCCAGGAATACCCGGCGCTGACCAACCGGCTGGATGAGATGCAGCGCCAGGTGGAACAACTGCTGCGGCGGGAAGAAGTGGAGAAAGTACCCGTTACACCAACCGAACTGGCAGCTACCGCCAGGCGTTCTGATGATGAAATCGCCTACCAAACCGCCGCTGAACGGTACGGTATGGCTTATGATTCTCTAGACGTAGACTGTATCCTCAGTGATGACGGCTCTGCTCTGGTCTATCGCCACATTAAGGTCACAGCCACGTCCCAGTTTGCGGAACTGGACACTTTTTTGTACGCGCCAGAGCCAACGGACGCTGGCGAGCCGTGGGAACTTGACCCCGGCTTTGTGGAAGTCCGGTCGCTCACGCCAGGGCGGCAAATTGAAGCGACAGCCTTCAAGCGGGAAAGCGGTCGCCTGTCGGCGCTGCTGCGGATTGAACCGCCGCTGCTCAGCGGTGAGAGCATGATTTATGAGATGCAGCAAAGATTGCCGGCAGCGTTTTATACCATTTATCTGTCGCCCACTGAATTTGACCCGGAAGAAGACAACTTTGACTATTGGGGATGGACCATCAACCGGCCCACGCGCAGGCTCCATTTGCGCGTCTATTTGCCCCAGGGCAACGTCAAACCACAGGATTATAACTTGCAGGTGCGTTATGCTTCCGCTTCCGACTTTCCGTCGCAGCGTGCGCAATATGAGGAACGGGCGCGGGCAAACAAAGTGGAGCTGCAAGGACCAGACGGCGGGCGCTATATCCTGGATTTGTCCGTTGAATATCCGGTGACAGGTTTGATTTACGTGCTGCGCTGGCTGCCCCCTTTCCGCACTATCCCCCTGCCTCCCATTAAACCAGCGCTGCCCGAAAAAGTGAGTGGCGCGTTCCCTGGCATTGCGCCAGAGCTGCTGGTGCGCGTGCGCGATCAGTTGATATTGTGCGGCCCTTTTGCCAGTGAGGGGGCGCTAAAGGCGGTTTTCATTGACAACCGCATTAGTCCCTGGCGCAACGATATCCCTGAAGGGGA
>CAYQYJ010000614.1:0-2191 GCA_964421605.1 uncultured Ardenticatenaceae bacterium
ACGAACTATTGTTCGGGATGGGCCACGATATGTTTGTCATAGGCGCGGCGGGCCAGCGGCAGCAGCAGGATGATCCAGACAAGCTGGTTGAGGATGGCGTAGAGCAGGTCTGGGGCGGTGATGCCGGCAAAAGCCCCCCCAATCAGCACCATGGAACCCTGTGTCGGCAGCAAATAAAATACAGGCCAGCGCAGCCAGCCGACGTAATAGAACAGGGGCAGACCCAACAGCGACAACCACAAGCTGGCGGGAATCAGGTAATCGCTGATGGTGCGGTAGCGGACAACGACAATAAAGCCTACCAGCATGATGACGATGGACACGGAGATGGTCCCGATAACCAGCAGCAGCCAGTTAAACTGGAAGCCATAACTAAGCAGGGGGACGAGCAGCGATAGGGCAAGCGCCAGCAAGGTGAGGCTGCTCAACCTGGCAGCCAGGTATTCGCCAAAGCGCAGCGGGCTGACCAGCAGCGCCAACAAGGTACGTTCACTTTTCTCGAAGAGAACCATGCCGGCAATAAAGAAATAGCCCACAGTCGCCAGATCGGCAAAGATAATCAGCGGCAGCGCCTGTTTTTTCGCATCGTCCGGCAGGCTGAACAGCAGCGCCGTCCACACCAGCGTTACCACGATGGCGGCGTAATAGAAGCCGTAGCGCCGCTGCAGCCGCAGGTCTTGCCAGAATGCCGCCTGAAAACGGGTCATATTAACCTCCGCCCGGTGACCTCAACGAAGATGTCCTCCAACGTGGCCTCGCGGGTGTGGATCGTCTCGATCGGGTTTTGTTGCAGCAGGGTCATAAACGGCGCGTTGTGGCCTAGCCCATCCAGTGGAAATTCCTGCGAGGCTGTGTGCCCGTTCAGGTGATATTCCACCCGTACCTGGCGCAAGCCATGCGCAATCTTGAGCGCGCGCGGCGAGTCAATCCGCGAAATCTGCCCATCCACAATGAAGGCCACCCGATCACACAACTCGTCGGCCACGGCCATGTTGTGGGTGGTGAGGAAGACGGTGCGCCCTTCGGCTTTGAGCGTCTGGATCATTTCTTTGATTTTGCGCCCGTTGACGGGGTCCATGCCCGACGTCGGCTCATCCAGGAAGATGAGTTCGGGGCGATTGAGCAGGGCGCGGGCGAAGTTCAGCCGCATCTGCATCCCTTTGGAAAATTGGGCCACAGGTTTGTCGGCGTCTTCTGCCAGGCCCACAATTTGCAGCAGGCGCTCTGGCTCTTCGCTTTGTCCATGATACAGCGCGCGGAAAAAGGCCAGGTTCTCGCGGGCGGTCAGCTTTTGGTAATGGTTGGGCAACTCAAAGGAGACGCCAATGCGTTCATAATAATCTTGCCCCCAGGCGGCGAGCGCACGGTCAAAGACGGTAATGCTGCCCTGGTAGCCGCTGAGCAAGCCGATCAGAATTTTTTGGGTGGTGCTTTTGCCCGCGCCGCTGGGCCCCAGAAAGCCAAACACTTCGCCGCGGGCCACGCTAAAGCTGATGTCGTTGATGGCCGGGTGGTTTACGCCGGCATAGGTAAAGGACAGATTCTGGACGTCAATCATGTTATTACTCTTGTCAAAAGGTTAGCCCATTTCGTGGGTTATGCCATACGCCACCAGGTCTATCAGGAGCGATTCAACCCGGGGATAAACTTCTGGCCCAATCAACTCCTGGTACAGGGGCAGGATAGTCACCGCTTGCAGCAGACCCCAAATAACGGGAATTTCCGCCAGGACAATCTCGCCCCGCGCCTGGCCTGCCTCCAGATAAGGACGGATGTCGTCCAGGACATTGAGCTTGATTTTTTGCAGTTCGGGCAGGGGCACGCGCTGCGCCAACAGTTGCAGTTCTTGCGGGTGCTGTACCAACCGCGCCATCAACGGGTTTTCTGCCCGTTCGCGCAGCGCCGCCTGCAGATAAGCGGCAGTGGCCTGGCGCAGGTCAGGGATAGCGGCAAAGGAAGCGGACAGGATGCGGTTGAGCGATGCCGGCATGTCCGCCTCCAGCAACGCCACATACAACGCCTCCTTCGAGTCGAAAAACTTATAGAAGGTGCTTTTGGCAATGCCGGCAGGTTCCGTCAAATCTTCCAGATTGGTGCGTTTTAGACCATAGCGGGCGAATGATTCCCGCCCCGCCGCCATAAGTTTTTGCCGAATAACAGCCTGTTCTGCCTGATTAAATGCGCGCGCCAT
>CAYQYJ010000615.1:0-2191 GCA_964421605.1 uncultured Ardenticatenaceae bacterium
CGGGCCTTTAATCCCGGTAACCTCTCTGCTCTGAATGTCAGGGGGGAAGAAGTGGGCGGCTTTCTCCGCCACGCCGATTTTCAAGACGCCTGCACCCAATGTCACGCCCCTTTTAAGGGCGTGGAAGCTGCTCGCTGCGAAAACTGCCACACCCATGTAGCCGACCAGCGGCGCACAGGCCAGGGGCTGCACAGCCGTTTTGAAAACGTAACCGCTTGCGCTGGTTGCCATCAGGAACACCAGGGCGAGAATTTTGATCTGGCTGCCGCCGCTGAACACGATTTTGACCACAGCGTGACCGATTTTAGCCTGGCGGAGCATGAACTGGATTATGCCGGCGCGCCCTTGAGCTGCACTACCTGCCATCCGCCTCAAAGCGCGGTTGTTATGGACGCCGCTATGTGCCTGGATTGCCATAAACAGGAGAAACCCGACTTCATGGACGTGCATCTGGCCGAGTTTGGCGCGGATTGCCTGGCTTGCCACGATGGTCTGGATACTCTGGCGGACTTCACCCTGGACGAGCACGCCCAAAGTTTTGCCTTGACTGGTCTTCATGCGGAAACGACCTGCGCTGGTTGCCATGATGCCGGCATCTTTGAAGGCACGCCCGCCGATTGCGTGGCTTGCCATGCCGAACCCGATCAACATCGCGGCTTGTTTGGCGTAGATTGCGCCGCTTGCCACACGCCCGATGGCTGGCTCCCAGCCACGCTCGATCCCACCATTTTTGACCATGCCCGCGACACCGGCTTTAGCCTGGCGCGCCACGTCACCAACTATGACCAGACCCCCTTTACCTGCGCGGGCTGCCACACGGGGCCCCCGTTTGCGTTTGCCGTGGCTGATTGCGCTGCCTGTCATGGAGAGGCGGACGCCGCTTTCATGACGGCGCACGTCGCCCAATTTGGCGACGACTGCCTGTCTTGCCATGACGGCGTTGATCGCATGGCAAACTTTGATCACGCCGCCGTCTGGCCCCTGGAAGGACAGCACGCTGTCGCCGATTGCGCCGGTTGTCATCAGGGGCAGGTGTTTGCCGGCACGCCCCGCGACTGCGTCGCCTGCCACCCTGAACCGGATTTACATGCCGGCCTTTTTGGCCTGGATTGCGCCGCCTGCCACACCCCCGCCGCCTGGCAGCCCGCCCGCCTCATACACCACACCTTCCCGTTGACGCATGGCGATGAAGGCGAAATCCCCTGCGCCACCTGTCACGCGGCTGCTTTTGATCAATATACCTGTTACAACTGCCACGAGCGTGCAGAAACCGAACGTGAGCATAGTGAAGAAGGCATCCGCTCCCCTGAATTAGAACAATGTGTCGCCTGTCATCCGACGGGCACGAAAGACGAAGCTGAAAATGATTGAGCAATCGCCTCTGGCGACTCCTCCTACTTAATGGAGAATGTTATGAAATATCGCTATCCACTCGCCACGCTGCTCACACTCTTGTTTGTATCGTTGCTAGTGGCTACCCGCGCTGTTCAGGCTGACCAACAGCCCTCACCGCCGCAAACCCGTACCGAGTTTTTTGACCGCTGTAAACCAGTAGGAAAACCCGGGTTCTTTTCCCCTCAAGAATGCCGGCATTGAAGTTGCCCGTAACTTTTTGCCGTTTCCACCGACTTAACATCTGCACTGCCGGACTAAATGGCGGGTATCGTCATTCGCAACCATCCGGCCGAACCATCATCTTATGTCATTATTTTCTCGTCTATTTGCTAAAGAAACGGAAAAAGAAGCCATTACCGTCGTCCACCTGGGTCGGGTGCAGGCAGATGGCAGCCGTTGTGTTCAATGTGGCGTCTGCGGCTACAACTGTCCGGTGGGCATTGACGTGCGCAGCTATGCCCGCCAGGGCTTATCTGTTGACGATGCCGCCTGTATCACTTGCGGCCAATGTATTCAAGTCTGTCCCCGTGGCACGCTGCGTTGGGAAAGAATGGTGATTGATGAAGCATAATGGAACCGCTCCTGCCAACGGGCATCACGGCGCGCCTGCCCTGCACTACGTCATTGTAGGCAATGGGGCTGCGGGCGTGACGGCGGCGGAAACCATTCGGGCGCATGACGCCCGCAGCCGGATTACGCTTGTCACGGCGGAGCCGTCGTTGATGTATTCCCGCCCTGGTCTGGCTTACGTCATTACGGGCGAAATCCCACCGCGCCAGGTGATCGCCCGTCGCGC
>CAYQYJ010000616.1:121-2182 GCA_964421605.1 uncultured Ardenticatenaceae bacterium
TGTCTTCACCGCCCTTAGCGGTGTCTTCACCGCCCTTAGCGGTGTCTTCACCGCCCTTAGCGGTGTCTTCACCGCCGTTTACCGGATTATTTTCTTGAAGCTTAAATGCGCCCAAAATTACCCACCACGATTAAGTACAGCGCTACCACATAATGATACTGAGCAGATAGCAGATTTATTTTGGACGGGGCTACGGGTCACTTCCTGACCACTGACCACTCCCCACTGTCCACTATTTTTGAAGGAGGGATACGTATGGACATCCTGCATTTGATTGACCGGTTGGAGCAAACGCTGAATGAGGGGCAGCGGGTGTGGCTGACTGCCAAGTTGATGGTGGATGAGGATCGGGTGTATGGGATTGTAGACCAGATGCGCGTGGCGATCCCCGACGCCATTAAGCGCGCTAATCGCATTGAAGCGGAGAAGGATCGTGTTTTAGCGCAGGCGCACGAAGAAGCGGACCGCATTCGCCATCTGGCCAAGCAAGAGGCGGAAGAGCTGATTAGCCGGGACGCGGTTTTGACGTCGGCGCAGCAGCGCGCCGATAACATTTTGGAGCGGGCGCGGCGAGATGCGGATGCGCTGCGGCAGGATGCGGATACGTATACGATTGAAGTGTTGGCTCGCCTGGAGGAGGACTTACTGCGCTCTTTGTCGGTGGTGCGCAATGGCCTGCATAAGCTGCAAGCGGATCAGGCGGCGGCGCCGGCAGAACAGCCAGCGGCAGAGTAGAGGAGAAGGCAGAAAGTAGAAGGCAGAAGGTAGAGGGGTGATGATAGAGGTTAGGTTGTGGGGTATGAGGGCATGACGACTCCTGCGGCAGAGGTGGGCGATAGCCAACAGGCGGCAAAAGGCGGCATTCTGGACAAAGTTGCCGGCTACGTGGTGGCGGCTATTAATGACGCCGACGAACAGGATGCTGCTGCTCGCGTGCAGGAACTGCGCCAGCGGCTGCCGGCAGCCGCCACCGACGAACTGGCTGAGGTATTGATCCGCCAGAAATGCCGGCAGGCTGGCGCCATAGGCGCGGTCACTTCGGGCGCGTCCATTATCCCCGGCCTGGGCACAGTCGCCGCCCTCACCTTTGGCGTCGCCGCCGACATCGGCCTGACCTTTAAGCTGCAAGCAGAACTCGTGCTGGAAATGGCTGCCGCCTATGAACATCCTTTGACCCAGGCAGAAAAGCAGCGGGTGGTGATGCTGATTACGGGCATTAGCGCCGGGGCGAACCAGGTGCTAAACAAAGTGGGCCGCGAAATAGCCGAAAGCGCCACCGAACGGTTAGCCTCTAAATCCCTGGCGAAAGCCATTCCGGTGCTAGGCGTAGCCGCATCGGCGGGCACTAATGTGGCTTCCACTTACGTCATTGGACGGCGGGCGCAGGCGTATTTCAGCCAGGGGGAGGCGGCCATAGGCAATTGGGCCGACAGTATGCGGGTTATCGCCGGCGTGGATGAGCGGCGTTTGACCGGCTGGCTGGCGGAGACGACGCAGGAGTCGTGGCAGTTGGTCCGCGAACGGGCGCAGGACGCCACAGGGGTGGTCATCACGGCGGGCAAATCATTGGGCGAACTGGCGGTGGTGAGCGCTAACCGCACGGGCGCAGCCGTTGCCAGCGCCAGCCAGTCTGTCTGGCGGCGTTTGTATGCGGCACCCGGCAAGGTGTGGCATGGGGTGCGCAGTATGGCTGCCGGCATTGGCCGCCTCCTCACCGCCCCCTTCCGCTGGCTGCGCCGCCGTCGCCAGACCAAAGATTCGCCCCCGGTTTCATCCGAGAGTAGTTAAAGACGACATAACTAACTCTCGCTTAGCCCCAGCGAAAGCTGCTTCTTCCAATTCCACTCGTTCTCGAATGATTCGCGTAAGCCATTCCTCCACACTGGCTTGCCGATGCACCTGAGCCAGAAAAGCTGCGCGTACTGCCAATTCCGCTGGAATACTCACACTCGTTGGCTTGTCTCGATGCACATAAATTGGCGCTTCCCATGCCGCTTCATCTTGAGCCTGGCCCACCACGATGTCGTCAATTTCTGCTTCAGTCAGGTGTTTCGGGTCTCT
>CAYQYJ010000617.1:0-2180 GCA_964421605.1 uncultured Ardenticatenaceae bacterium
AGAAAGCAGTTAATTTCCCCGCGCCAGGATGACGTCCGTTCTACACCGCCTGGCAATTCGAAAATAGTTTCACGCGGAGACGCGGATGGCGCAGAGATGTTGGAACGCCACTATCTTTGTGCGCGGAGCCGGCTGGAAGCTGGCGATCCGTTTAGGTTTACCACGTGGAGACGCGGAGGGCGTAGAATCCTGGCGTCTGGCGGTAAATGCGTAAAGCTGGAATGTTGAATGCCTCTGAAGATTGCTATTGGTTCCACCAATCCCGCCAAAATAGCCGCCGTGCGCCAGGTCGTGGCCCAGATATGGCCCGACTGCCAGTTGTTGCCTTGCGACGTACCTACAGGCGTCAGCGTCATGCCTTTGAGCGACGCTGAATGTATTGCCGGCGCCCGCAACCGCGCCGCGGCGGCGCGGCGGCAAATGCAGGCGGAACTGGGAATTGGCCTGGAAGGCGGCGTGCATAGCGAAGCCGTTGGTCTGGTGCTGACTGCCTGGGCCGTTATTGTGGACAGCGGTGGACAGGAGGGCGTTGGTAGTTCTGGCAGGCTGCCCCTGCCCCCCTTCATTGCCGCCCAGATTCATCAGGGGGCCGAACTCGGCCCGGTGATGGATGAGTTGTTAGGCGAGACCAACGTGAAACAGAAAGATGGCGCGGTGGGCGCGTTGACCAATGGCTTGATTAACCGCCGCGACGCCCTGGCGATGGCTGTCGCTTACGCCCTGGCGCCCTTTATCACGCCGCACTTCTATCAGCGTCCACCTGTCCATTAAACATTCGCCAATTCACCTATTCCCGAATTAACGATTAAGGCAACCAACCGCCTCATGCTCCCCGCCCTCTCTCCCGATGTACCTGCTCCGCCCGCTGCCGCCCGCCTGGTGGAGCTGTTGGCGCACGACCTGGACTTTCACGACGTGGGTGATAGCTGCGCGGCGCACGCTATCCACTCCTTTCCGGCTAAATTTCCGCCGCAGCTTCCACAAAAGTTCATCCACGCCTTGACGCAGCCGGGCCAGGTGGTGCTGGATCCCATGTCCGGATCGGGCACGACGCCGCTGGAAGCCTACCTGGCCGGGCGGCAGGCGATTGGTTTTGACATTGACCCGCTGGCGCTGCTGCTATCTCAGGTGAAAACGACGCCGCTGCCGGCAGATGCCGCCCAAGATGCCGGCATGGAAGCCGCCGCCCGCGCCCACCATACCCTGCGCCGCCGCCCTGACGACCTGGCTCGCTTCCGCGCCTGTCGGTGGAATGAGAAAAGTCGCCGCTTCATTGATTACTGGTTTGCCCCCACTACCCAGTGCGAGTTGGCTGCCCTGATACAAGAAATCGAAGCCGTCCCCGCCCCCAACGTCCGCGCTTTTCTGCTGGCTGCTTTCTCCGCCACTATTATTGCCCGCTCTCGCGGCGTCTCCCTGGCGGTTGATCTGGCCCATACCCGTCCCCATCGCGTGCAAACGGCCCTCTCCCCTGCCGGCGCACTCCTCTTTACCGCCACAGCATCCGTCAATGGCGCAGCGCATCCAGCCAGCCACCAGACTAAAATCATCTACCCCGCGCTGGCTGAATTTCGCCGCCGCGTCCAGGTTCAGGCGCGCGCCCTGCTGCCGGCATCTTCCGTCCCGACGCCACTGCTCAGCCACGGTAACGCCCAGTCGCTGCCTCTGCCGGCATCTTCCGTAGATTTGATCGTCACCTCGCCGCCCTATGCCGGCAATGCCATAGATTACATGCGCGCCCACAAATTCTCCCTGGTGTGGATGGGGCACGCCATTGACCGGCTGGGGCAGCAGCGCAAACAGTACATTGGCGACGAATCCCTGCCAGGTATCCCCTTTGCGGAAATGCCGCCGTATACTGCCGGCATTATCGCCGCCATCAGCCGCCGCGACGCCCGCAAAGGCCAGATTCTGCACCGCTACTACGCCGAAATGACCCGCGTCCTACAAGAAATGCACCGCGTCCTGCGCCCCGGCGCCGCCGCCATTCTGGTTGTCGGCAGCGCCGTCATGCGCGGTCAGGACACGGAAACGCACCGCTGCCTGGCTGAAATTGGGGCAACGCTCGGCTTCACCGTTCCCGACATCGGCTTGCGCCGCCTGGACCGCAACCGCCGCATGATGCCCGCCGCCAACCACCATAACCCCGATTCTGCAATTCAACGGCGTATGCACGAAGA
>CAYQYJ010000618.1:0-2166 GCA_964421605.1 uncultured Ardenticatenaceae bacterium
TGGAACAACATTGCCTGTAAACCATTTGCCAGGGAACCAGCAACATGCCCCACGGAAAGTGTACCAAAACCAATGCCAATCTCACAAGCCCGTGCAAACAAAAAAACTTCCGCTTGACTTTCATCAGATTTTCTACCCGAACAGCGGCAGTCCATTCCTGAGGGTTGCTCCAGGAGGTGGTTTGTGACATGATTGGCGTATGAACGAATCAACTGTGGCATCGTTAGCGCAGACATTGGCAGCCATTGGCGCAGTCCAATCTGGCGATTTTGTCCTGCACAGCGGCCAGCGCTCCCCCGTTTACCTGGACCTACGCCTGCTCGTCTCCTTCCCCGCCGCCCTGCGCCAGGTCGCCCAGGCTTACGCGCAAATCCTGCAGACGCTATCCTTCGACCTCCTCGCCGCCTACCCTTACGCCGCCCTGCCCATCGGCACAGCCATCGCCCTGGAAACGAACATCCCCCTGATCTACCCCCGCAAAGAACTCAAAGCCTACGGCACAGGCAAACGTATCGAAGGGCAGTGGCAGCCAGGCCAGCGCGCCGTACTGATCGAAGACCTGATAACCTCAGGCGACAGCATCCTCCAGGCAATGGACACCCTGCACGCCGCAGGGCTGCTGGTACAAGACGTCGTGGTCTTAATTGACAGAGAGCAAGGCGGCCGCGCCGCCCTGCAAGCGCGTGGCTACGAACTGCACGCCGTCATGACCCTGACACAACTCATGGCCCACGCCTTGCCTCCCCCTTCGCCGTAAAAAAAAAGCCATCAGGCGGCGAGGCCGCTGAGGCAGAGATACTTTATTTCCAGGAACGCGTCCAGGCCGTATTTAGACCCTTCGCGCCCCATGCCCGACTCTTTCACGCCGCCAAAGGGGGCCACCGCCGTGGAGATAAGGCCCGTATTGATGCCCACCATGCCATATTCCAGCGCCTCCGCCACGCGCCAGATGCGCCCCACGTCGCGGGCGTAGAAGTACGCCGCCAGGCCATAAGGCGTGTCGTTCGCCAGACGGATCGCTTCGCTTTCATCATAAAAACGGAACAGCGGCGCAATCGGCCCAAAGATTTCTTCACGGCTGAGAGCCATGTCGGGCGTGACGTGCGCCAGGACGGTGGGTTGAAAAAACGTCCCGCCGCGCTCATGACGGTCGCCGCCGATCAGCACAGCAGCGCCGCGGGCGACGGCGTCGCTGACCAGCTCCGTCACCTTTTGCACGGCGGCTTCGTTGATCAGCGGCCCAATGGTCACATCCGGCTCCAGACCGCTGCCCACGCGCAGTTGGCGCACGGCGTCTGTGTAGCGGGCGGCAAAGGCGTCGTAGACGGCGTCTTGCACCAGGATGCGGTTGGCGCAAACGCAGGTCTGGCCCGCATTGCGGTATTTGGCTGCAATTGCCCCACTGACGGCTGCGTCCAGGTCGGCGTCGTCGAAGACCAGGAAGGGCGCGTTGCCGCCCAGTTCTAGCGACAACTTCTTCACCGTATCCGCGCATTGGCGCATGAGCAGCTTGCCCACTTCCGTGGAACCGGTAAAGGAGAGTTTGCGCACCAGCGGATTGCGCGTTAGTTCGCCGCCCACAGCGGCGGGGTCGTTGGTGGTTACCACGTTAAAGACGCCTGCCGGAAAGCCGGCGCGATGGGCCAGTTCCGCCAGCGCCAGGGCGGACAGAGGGGTGTCCTCGGCAGGCTTGAGGATAACGGGGCAGCCTGCCGCCAGGGCAGGGGCGACCTTGCGCGTCACCATGGCGATGGGGAAGTTCCAGGGCGTGATAGCCGCCACCACGCCCACGGGCTGCTTCAAGGTGAGGATGCGCTGCCCCGCAAACGGGCTGGGGATGACGTCGCCGTAGACGCGGCGGGCTTCTTCGGCAAACCACTCCACGAAGGAGGCCCCATACCGCACTTCGCCGCGCGCTTCCGCCAGCGGCTTGCCTTGTTCCAGCGTCATCAGCCGCGCCAGGTCTTCCAGGTGGTGCAAAATCAGGTCGTGCCAGCGGCGCAGCAGAGCGCCCCGCTCAGCCGCAGTGCGGCTGCGCCAGCCGGCCCAGGCGGCATGCGCGGCGGCGATAGCTTGCCGCGTTTCCGCTGCGCCCATGTCCGGTACAGCGGCAATAAACTCCCCATTGGCGGGGTTAGTCACTGCAAAGACAGCGCCGCTGGCGGC
>CAYQYJ010000619.1:0-2164 GCA_964421605.1 uncultured Ardenticatenaceae bacterium
CCTGGTATAATAACAAACTCCGGCGCTTTTTTCAAGCTGGACGAAAAATATAAAAATATCGGCGACAGGCAATTTTGGGCGCATACGCGCCCAAAATTGCCCATAACAATGGGTGTCAGCCCCGCCGCAGGCGGGGCTGACACCCAACACGATTAAGTGCAGCGCTACCCAAGCGCTGGCTAATTATAGGTAAAGACCACGCCGTTGCTGCTGCCGTGTTCATTGGGGCGGTAGGCATCGGCGGCTTCGTCGTTTGCCCACACCGCGCCGTCAATCAGGTAACGGAACTGGAATTCACTTCCTTTTGGCAGCCGCATTTTGGCGCGGAAGGCGCCCGCCTTGCTGGGCTGCATGGGGATCGGTTCCCAACCGTTTTGCTCGCACACCAGAGCCATTTCGTTGGCATCTTCCTGAGTGAACTCAAACGTCACTTCACATTCATCTTTGGTCTTGAAAAATCGCTTTTGTAGCATGTTATTTCCTTATGGTAGGACAAACTGCCTGTTTGTCTGTCAGGTCTAGTCATTTGGGCGGCGACCGTACACCTGTCGCAGCAGCGCGCCCAGGCAAAACAGCAGGCATTATAAAAAGAATCAGCCGCCTGTCAACTTCTGCTGTAACTCTATGAATGTCACATAAGAAGGGAGGCAAGGGCATTCCCCGCCATTTTCTACCCAACCGCCCCCTTTTTCGCCTTACACTTATGTCATTTCAGTGCTAAAATCTGGGCATGAAAGCCACTAAAACCTCTTCTTTGCCTGCTCCCCTGCGCGTTTTGCTCTCCCTCCTACTG
Organism: uncultured Ardenticatenaceae bacterium; assembly: GCA_964421605.1. Taxonomy (GTDB): domain Bacteria; phylum Chloroflexota; class Anaerolineae; order Promineifilales; family Promineifilaceae; genus JAGVTM01. The sequence goes on from CAYQYJ010000619.1 coordinate 794, forward strand.
CCCATTCTAAGCGCCTGGCTGGTAAGCCAGCTTGCTGGCGATCCCCCGGTAGGGGCTGATCCCCGCTCCCGCAATGCGCTCATATTGACCAGCCTGGGGTTGGTTAGCTGGCTGCTGGGGCTGTTCTGGTATGGTCTGCCCGGAATGGGATTGCGCGGGAAGCGGGCGTTGTATGCCGGCATTGGCTTCGCCACCCTCGCCTGGCTGGTCGTTCTGGTCGCCCGTTTCATCCTGATTGCCAGCGCGGGGATCACCAACGCCGGCGCCGGGCGCGCCTTCTTTTACCTGCTGCTCTTTGAAAGCTTCTGCGTGCAGTTGTGGGCTTTCGGTCTGCTGTTCCGCAGCGTCGTGGATTGGCGCGGGCCGCTGACAGGCGTCCTGGCGGCAGGCGTCGCCTTTGGCCTCTGCGGCTGGTTTATTTTTGGCGAGGCCGTCGTTGCCAGCGGCGCCGCCATTTTGTTTTTCATCTTGTGGGGTTTTCTGTATGGGTTGATCCGGCTGCGTGCCGGCAGTCTGCTGGGCATCGTCGTCATTCAGGCGCTGCAAACCTTCACCACCTGGCACATCCTCACCCCCCGCGTCCCCGCCAATCCTGCCCAATATGGGCAGTTCTATCTGGTCAGCAGCCTGCTGTTCGTCATCCTCATCTGGCGGCTCTGGCCCAAACGTAAGGAAGATTATCGTGTCTGAACTTCTCGTCGAACTGGATAACCGCGCCCGCCTGGTGGGGGCCGTGCTGGCTGGCAGCCATTGGCCCGAACTGGAACAGGCGCAAACTGTCCACGCCGTGCATCCCCAGGCCAAACTGACGCGCCAGTTCATTGCCGCGCACACCCATCATGCCGCCATCCAGGCTGCCAACGCCGCCTTACAGGCAGGCGTGCCTGTGGCCGATTTGTTTGCCGCCGCCTTGAACAGCCAGTGGCCCACCTTTACGCCCACCGCGCCGCTGCCCGCTTCCTTTGCCGCTGCCGCCTGGCTGGAAGCCCTGGCCGATTTCTACGTAGACACAGCCATTGCCGCCTTCTTTTGGGCGGAACAGGCGGCTGCCTGGGAAGAAGCGCAGCGCGATTTGCGCCAGATTTTGCCGCGCAGCCTGCTGCCAACCTTTCTGGCTCGCCTGAGCAGCCAGCCGCTGCCCTACAATATCTGCGTCTCCCCCAACCTGACCTATCCCGCCTTGCAGCCGGTGCTGGCAGCCACGCCGCAGGCGCTGTGCTTCATCCTGCCGCCGCCCAAAGCGGTGGGCGAATCCTACCCCTGGCCCTACCGCGAAGGCGCGGATTGGGTGCTGGCGGAAACGTGTTACCAGTTGTGCGCGCACATCCTCCACCCCACCCTGGCCCCCCTGAGCGAAACCGAACAGGCCAC
>CAYQYJ010000620.1:0-2162 GCA_964421605.1 uncultured Ardenticatenaceae bacterium
TGCGCGCTTTCTATGTGTTGACTCATCGCAGCGCCTGAAGGAGATGGCGCTGTGGTGGCGTGGGATAAACTCACCGTTTGTCCTACAGGTTTCTGCGTGGGGCTGTTTGCGAAGGATGGGCGGGTTGGCAACCCGCCCTACGGATGAAGGATGGTCGGGCAGGGATGCCCAACCTACTGTTTTTTAAGGGGTTATGAAGATGTCTGAAGCTATGGTAGATTATGCTATTCGGGTGGAACTGCCCGTGTCTTATGAAGCGGCTATTGAACAAGTGACGGCGGCGTTGAAGACGGAAGGGTTTGGCGTGCTGACGCAGATTGACGTGAAAAGCACGTTGAAGCAGAAGATTGACGCGGATTTCCGCCGCTATATGATTCTGGGGGCGTGTAATCCCAGGCTGGCTTACCAGGCGCTCAACGCGGAGTTGGAAATTGGGCTGATGCTGCCGTGCAACGTGATTGTGTATGAGACGGATGCGGGTTCGGTGGTTTCCATCGTTGATCCGCAGGCTATGCTGGGCGTTGGTCTCAGTCCGGCGTTAGGGGATGTGGCGGCGCAGGCGCGGGAGCGGCTGGAGCGGGTGGCGGCGGCGTTGTCGGGGTAAAGGGCGCAAAAAAGGGAGTTAGCAGCCATGTTAGCAAAGGTTGTCAGTTGCGCGATTGTAGGCTTAGAGGCGGAGATTGTGGATGTGGAGGTGGATATTACGCGGGGAATGCCGGCATTTACCCTCGTCGGTTTGCCCGATGCCGCTGTGCGTGAAAGCAAGGACCGCGTGCACGCCGCCATTAAGAACAGCGAACTGCGCTTCCCGCCGAACAAGCGCATCACCGTCAACCTGGCCCCGGCTGACCTGCGTAAAGAGGGCCCGGCTTACGACCTGCCTATTGCGGTGGGGATTCTGGCTGCTTCGCAGCAAATCTGGTTCAAAGAACTGGAACAAGCCATGTTCATCGGCGAACTGTCGCTGGACGGCACGCTGCGCCCGGCGAAAGGAATACTCTCTATGGCTGCCCTGGCGCGGGAACAGGGGATTGCGCGGGTGTTTGTGCCGGCAGAAAACGCCAACGAAGCCGCCCTCATTCCCGACATAGAGGTCATGCCCGTTGCCAACCTGAGCCAGCTTGTCGGTCATCTAACCCACCTGCAAGCCATTTCCCCGCTGGCTCTGGATTTAAGCACCCTGTACAACAGCGAACCCCATTACGCGGCTGATTTTGCCGACATTATGGGGCAGGAACATGTGAAGCGAGCCATGGAGGTGGCTGCCGCCGGCGGGCACAACATTCTGATGACCGGGCCGCCAGGCACAGGCAAGACGCTGGTGGCGAAATCGCTGCCGGGGATTATGCCCCGCCTGTCGGTGGATGAAGCCCTGGAAGTGACCAAAATCTACAGCGTGGCTGGCTTGCTGCCGTCCGACACCCCCCTGATTCGCCACCGTCCCTTCCGCTCTCCGCACCATACGGTCAGCTACGCCGGGTTGGTGGGGGGCGGCGCCTGGCCCCGCCCCGGCGAAATATCCCTGGCGCACCGCGGCGTCCTCTTTCTGGATGAGCTGCCAGAGTTTGGCGACCGCCTGATTGAAGTGCTGCGGCAGCCGCTGGAAGGGCTACCGCGCGAGGTCTCTATTTCGCGCGCTTCAGGCACGGTCACTTATCCCGCCAACTTTATGCTGGTGGCGGCGCAGAACCCATGCCCCTGTGGTTATTATGGCGACCCCACGCACGCCTGCTCCTGTTCCAATAACATGATCACGCGCTACCAGAAGCGCATCTCCGGGCCGCTGCTGGATCGGATTGATTTGCACGTGGACGTGCCGCGCATTGATTTCGAGAAGTTATCGAGCGCGCGGCGCGGCGAACCTTCGACGCGGGTGCGGGAAAGGGTGGAACAGGCGCGCGCCTGGCAAAAGGCGCGTTTTGGGGATAGCAAGTTGTACTGCAACGCGGATATGGGCACGACGGAAGTGCGCCAGTTCTGCCCCATGGACGACACCAGCCGCCGGCTGATGAAGAGCGCCATGAACCAGATGGGGCTGAGCGCCCGCGCTTTTCACCGCATCCTCAAAGTGGCGCGCACAATCGCCGACCTGGCGCAGCAAGAACAGATTCAGCCGGCGCATCTGGCGGAGGCGCTGCAATACCGCCCGCGGCAGAATTGAG
>CAYQYJ010000621.1:0-2157 GCA_964421605.1 uncultured Ardenticatenaceae bacterium
CGCTACGGTTGTTTTGCCCATGAGCGACGCTTTTTACGCTATCGTTTATCTGGGGTACGGTCTGGCCTTTATTATGATGGGCTGCATCGTGCTACTGGAGCACGTGCGCGCTTCGGATGAGCGGCTGCGCCATGCGCTGCGCCCGCTGATTATCTTCGGGCTGCTGCACGGCGGGCACGAGTGGCTGGAAATGCTGGCGCGTCCTATGCTGCTGCCCTGGCAGGCAGTTGTGCCCGAACTATGGGAAGCGGTACGCCTGGGGCTGCTGGCTTTTTCTTTTTTGTCGCTGACGGCTTTTGGCGCTTCTTTGCTGTCGCCGGACGCCGCCATCCGGCGCATCAGTCTGTTGGGACCGCTGCTGCAAGGGGGGATTTGGGCGGGCGGTCTGTTTGTGCTGCGGGGACGTTACGCGCCTGACGCGCTGTGGGATGTGGTGGACGTGTGGAGTCGCTACGTTTTAGGGATTCCGGCGGCGTTGACGGCGGCGGCGGGGCTGGTGGCGCAGCAGCGGGCTTTTCGACGGGCGGGGATGGAGCAGTTTGGGCGGGACAGCCTGTGGGCGGCGATTGCTTTTGCCTGGTATGGGCTGTTGGGGCAGTTGTTTACGCGCCCCAGCCTGCTGCCGCCGTCTAACTTCCTCAACCAGGAGTTGTTTTTACAGTTTTTTGGCTTTCCGGTGCAACTGCTGCGGGCGGGGACGGCGGTGGCGGTTTCCTTTTTTATCATTCGGTCGCTGCGTTCCTTTGAGGTGGAGACGCAGCGGAAGATTACGCAGTTACAGGAAGCGCGGCTGCAAGAGGCGGAAAAGCGGGAAGCGTTGCGGGGGGATTTGCTGCGGCGGGTGGTGGCGGCGCAGGAGGCGGAGCGGCAGCGGATTGCGCGGGAACTGCACGATGAGACGGGGCAGGAGTTGACGGCTATTGGGTTGGGGCTGCGCGGGGTTTCGCGGATTCTGGCGCAAAACAGCGAATTGGCGGCGCATCATTTGCGGCAGTTGGAGGAGTTGGTAGCCAGGTCGCTGGATGAACTGCAGCGGCTGATCGCCAATTTGCGCCCTTCGCATCTGGATGATTTGGGATTGCCGGCAGCGCTGCGCTGGTGGGCGGGGGAAACGCAAAAACTGACAACCCTGGCGGTGACGGTCGAAGTGGTGGGGCCGGAGCGACCGCTGGCGTCGCCGGTGAAAACGGCGATTTTTCGCATTGCCCAGGAAGCAGTAACCAACGTGATCAAACACGCCCAAGCGCAAAACGTGGCTATTACGCTGAGTTTTAACAGCGCGGACGTGAGTATTCAGGTGCAGGATGACGGGTGGGGTTTTGACGTGGAGCGGGCGCTGAGCGACGAGCGTCGCCAGTCGTGGGGGTTGTTGGGCATGCGGGAGCGGGCGTCGCTGTTGGGGGGGCAGTTTATTCTGGATTCACGACCAGGGCGCGGCACGCGGATTCTGGTGGTTATACCCTACCAGACGGAATGGCCTGCCGCCGACCAAGGAGGTGAGCAAAATGGGCATACGCCTGTTGCTGGTGGATGACCACGTGGTGGTGCGCCTGGGGCTGCGCATGTTGCTGGAAAGCGAAGAGGATATTGAGATCGTGGGGGAAGCCGGCACGGGTAATGAGGCCATGCGGGACGTGGCGCGCCTGCAGCCGGACGTGGTGTTGATGGATATTGGCTTGCCAGATATTTCGGGCATTGAGGCCACGCGCTTGATTAAGAGCCAGTATCCACAGACGGCGGTGGTGGCGTTGACGATTCACGAGGACGAAGAGTATTTTTTCCAGATGTTGGATGCAGGGGCGAACGGGTACGTGCCGAAACGGGCGGCGCCGGAAGAGTTGATGACGGCGATCCGGGCGGCGGCGGTGAATGAGGTGTATTTGTATCCGTCGCTGGCGAAGCTGTTGGTGCGGGATTTTTTGAGCCAGCAGGGTGGGGCGACGCCGGAGGCGTCGCTGGATGCGCTGACGCCGCGCGAAGAAGAGGTGCTGGCGTGGCTGGCGGAGGGGGCCAGCAACGCCGAGATTGCCGAAAGACTGGTGATTAGTCCGAAAACGGTAGCGCGTCACCGCGAGAATATTATGCACAAGTTGAATTTGCATTCGCGCACAGAGCTGGTGAAATATGCTATTCGGAAGGGGATTATTAAGGCGTAGG
>CAYQYJ010000622.1:0-2152 GCA_964421605.1 uncultured Ardenticatenaceae bacterium
AGGGGCTTTTGATGACGATATAGAGTTTATGACGACAGAAAAAGGGCAAGAACAGCCGGCGCGCAGGGCAATGCCGGCAGAACTGCGATCTAATTTTATTCACCTGTTCCTGGACATCGCCTGGTTTGGCGTGTTGAGCGGCAGCGCGGTGGCTTTTATTAGCGTTTACCTGGTGCGCGTGGGCGGCAGCGGGTTTCAAGTCGGTCTGGTGAGCGCCATCCCGGCGGTTATTGCCATTTTGATTGCTTTGCCGTCTGGCTGGTGGTTAAACCGGCTGCCGATTGACGACGCCGTTTTCTGGTCATCTGTCTTTTTCCGCTTTTTCTATTTGCTGTGGGTTCCCATTCCGTTGTTGTTTGCTCCCGCCAGCCAGATATGGGCTTACCTGGCGATTATCCTGGTGATGAGCCTGCCGGGGACGGTGCTGGCGGTGGGGTTTAACGCGCTGTTTGCGGCAGCTGTGCCGGCAGAGTGGCGGGGGCAGGTGGTGGGGATCCGCAATGCGCTGTTGGCGGTGACGTTTACGGCAACGTCGCTGCTAAGCGGCTATTTATTGTCCCATCTGCCTTTTCCGCTGAGTTATCAGGTCGTCTTTGGGTTGGGGTTCGTGGGGGCAGCTATGAGCAGCGTGCACCTGCGGCGGGTGCGGGTTTCGGACGCGGCGCAGCACCGTCGCCCGCGCAGCCATCGGGGCATCGGGGATATTGCACGCCCTGGGGCGGTGCGTTCGTTGGGGGATACGACGCCGCCCGCCACCGGGCTGCGGTATTTACTGGAGCGGCAGACGCTGCGCCCGCCTGGTTTGCGGGTGTGGCGGGGGCCTTTTGGGCCGGTGTTGGCGGCTTTGTTTGCCTTTCACCTGACGCAATATCTGGCGATTCCGTTGTTTCCGTTGTTTTGGGTAGACCGATTGGGGTTATCTGACCAGACGATCAGTCTGGGAAATGCGGTGTTTTATGTGTTGGTGTTTTTGGGCTCGACGCAGTTGGGGCGGTTGAGCAAGCGATGGGGACATCACCGGCTGATGGTGGCGGGGTCGGTGTTGATGAGTTCTTACCCGTTTCTGACGTCGCAAATGCGCAGCGTAGAATTGTTTTTGTTTACGCAGGTGGTGGGGGGGATTGCCTGGACGCTGGCGGGCGGGGCGTTGTCTAATTATATCCTGGATCACGTGCCGGATGACGACCGGCCAGCGCATCTGGCGTGGTATAACATGGCGTTGAATGCGGCTATTTTGATTGGGTCGCTGTTGGGGCCAATTGCGGCGGAGCATCTGGGGTTGGTGACGGCTTTGATTGGGATTGCCTGTTTGCGGTTGGGGAGTTCGTTGGCGTTGTGGCGGTGGGGGAATGGAAAGGGGAGGTTGGGGGGCAGCCATGCAGGATAGAAGGGAAGAAATAGTTAATGGGTGAATGGGTGAATGGTTAATGAGGGGCGGGGGAGGATTTGAGGGCGGGGATGCCCTGGAGGAGGTAGTAGAGGAACATGGCGCGGGCGATGTAGCCGATGAGGCCGGGGGCGCCGCCCATTTGGGCGACGAAGTAGTAGCCGAGGATGCCGTCCAGGGTGTAGACGGCTATGGCGCTGAATAATGCCGGCAGGGAGCGCTGGCGATGGACGAGTACGCCCAGGGCCAGGAGGACGAGGCCGGAGAAGATGGAGCCAATGCCGGCAATGCCCATGGCTTCGAATTGGAGGGGATTCAGGTCAAGGAGGAGTTGGGCTGCGCCGAGGGCGGCGTTGAGAACGCCGACGACGTAGAGGACCAGGTAGGCGCGTTTGTAAGCCAGGTCGGGGTTGCGCGCCGGCAAGGGCCATAGTAGTTTGTCATCTTGTTGCACGAGTAGCTGTTCGGCGCCTTCTTTGCCAGACAGGCGCAGCAGGAGCCGGGAGCCGTCGGGTAGGGCAAAGCGCACGCCAGCGCGCAGGGATTTGCGCCCGTTTTTGACCTGGCCCAAGGGTTCATTGTCGCAGTGTAGGGTCATGTTTTCCCAGGGGTCTTCCCAGGAGATAGTCAGGCGCTGGCGCTGTTTGCCGCGAAGGGGGTAGGTTTGGGTGGGCATGGTTATTCTCCTGAATCTGGTTTCACCGCGAAGAGAGGAAAAGATTTCACCGCGAAGACGCGAAGGGCGCGAAGAAGGACGAAGGGGGG
>CAYQYJ010000623.1:0-2148 GCA_964421605.1 uncultured Ardenticatenaceae bacterium
TTAACCCCTGTCTAGCAGCCTGTTGCAGAACCGTAAAAATGGATTGCTGATGACGCAGAAAGATACGGAACTTAATCGTGGTGGGTGTCCGCCCCGCCTGTGGCGGGGCGGACACCCATTGTTACGGGCAATTTTTGGCGCATATGCGCCAAAAATTGCCCGTCATGGTACCGAATGAAAATGCCGGCAGCCAATTCCATTGACTGCCGGCATTTCCCCATATCGCTTGGGTGAGTGATCGTTTAAGCGTAATGCCTGTAAACAGGCTCATACATGATGCTTTTGACAGCTGCGGGCAGGTCGGCGGGGCGGGGGGCGGCAGCCAGGTTTTGGGCGTAGACGACTTCAGCCACAGCTACGGCAATCGCCTGGGAAACCTCCCGAATACGTTTTAAGGAAGGGTAAACGCGCCCTTTCGCCAGGTCGGATTCCGTCACCAGGCTGGCCAGCGTTTGCGCGGCGGCGTGGAACATCTCGTCCGTGACGCGGCGGGCGGCGGTAGCCACCACGCCCAGGCCCACGCCAGGGAAGATGTAGGAGTTGTTACCCTGACCGGGCACAAATGTCTGCCCATCCAGCGTAAAAGTGGGGAACGGGCTGCCGCTGGCAAAGATGGCGCGCCCCTGGCTCCAGGTGTACGCCTGGGCGGCGGTGCATTCGGAGTTGGCGGTGGGGTTGGAAAGGGCAAAGATGATGGGACGCTCGTTGATGGCTGCCATAGCGGCTACGACGGGCTGGGTAAACGTGGCAGGCTGCCCGGAAACGCCAATTAAGGCGGTGGGGCGCAGGGTTTCCACGGCGGTCAGCAAGTCGGGCAGGGAGGGATGGTCGTGGGCGTAGGGGAGTTTGTGGTGCGCCAGGTCGGTGCGGCTTTTGACCACCAGGCCACGTGAGTCCACAAACCAGCATTGGGCGCGGGCGGCGTCTGCCGGCACGCCCGTCTCCACCAGGGCAGACACAATCAAGTCGGCAATGCCGATGCCCGCTTCGCCTGCCCCCAGGAAGAGGATTTTCTGTTCGGCCAGACTGCCACCCGTCAGGCGTAGGGCGGACAAGAGACCCGCCAGAGTGACGGCGGCTGTGCCCTGGATGTCGTCGTTAAAGGTGCAAATCTGATGGCGGTATTTTTGCAGCAGGCGGAAGGCGTTGGTGTTGGCGAAATCTTCAAACTGGATCACCGCCTGTGGGAAACGCTCCTGTACGGCGGACACAAACTCGTCAATGAGGGCGTCGTACGCTTCGCCGCGCAAACGGCGCTGCGGCAAGCCAATGTACAGGGGATCCGCCAGCAGTTTTTCGTTGTTGGTGCCCACGTCAATGGTGATAGGCAGGGTGGTGGCCGGGTTAATGCCGGCACAAGCCGTATACAACGACAACTTACCCACGGGAATGCCCATGCCGTTGGCGCCCTGGTCGCCCAGCCCCAGGATGCGTTCGCCATCGGTGACCACAATCACGCGCACGTCGTCATAGGGCCAGTTTGCCAGCAGTTGGGCCACGCGCCCGCGGTCGTTGGCCGAAATGTACAGACCGCGCGGGCGGCGAAAAATGTGGCCGTATTCCTGACATGCCTTGCCCACCGTGGGCGTGTAGATGATGGGCATCATCTCTTCCAGGTTGTCCATGACTACGCGGTAGAAAAGGGTTTCATTCCGGTCTTCCAGGTCAATCATGTGTACATATTTTTCCAGATCGGTCGGTTTCTGGCGGAAGTTCTCCAGGATGCGCACCGCCTGCATCTCAATGGGGATAACGCGGGGGGGCAGCAGGCCGCGCAGCCCTAGCCGGTCGCGCTCGGCTTCAGTGAAGGCTGTGCCTTGATTCAAGAGGGGGTTGTGTAACAGGTCAACGCCGCGCGGCAATTCGGCTGCCGTCAGCTCAGTGATTCGGGACATGGGTTTGCTCTCCGTATAGGTTATGAAATGTCATTATGGGAGATTATAGGACGGGGCGGGAGTAGACAGAATGCGTGAACGTCACCGATGGCAGGTGAGTTTTGTCAGGTATTTGGGAAAACTATCACAGATTTCGCAGATTTGCCTGATAAGACAAGGGATGAAAATAATCAGGATTTCGCAGATTTACACAGATTTTCACCCTATGTTTTCTCCGCGCCCTCCGCGTCTTCGCATGAATCTGTTTTTCGAA
>CAYQYJ010000624.1:0-2140 GCA_964421605.1 uncultured Ardenticatenaceae bacterium
TGGCGTGTCGTAACAACTAACCTGAATTCACAAGGAACACCAGAGGTATTTTTCATGCAGCACAAAACTACCCGACGCGAATTTATGCGCCAATTGGGATTGGCCTCTTTGGGTTTGATGACGCCTTTTATTTTGTCCTCACGCCAACAAATAGAAGCGGAAGAACAGGCAAACCAGACGGCGACAGAGATTGGGGCCACTCAGGTTAGCCTGATTTTTGACCTGGGGGTGGCTTCAGGCGATCCTTCGAGCAGCGGCGCAGTGTTGTGGACGCGCGTCAACCCGGCCTATTGGGAGATAACGGAGCTGTTGGGGTTCCAGGTGGCGCTGGATACGGCTTTTACACAAATTGTGACCCAAGGAGAGGTTTCGGGGGCGGACATTGGGCCAGAGTTTGATTACACGGCTAAAATTGATACTGATGGGTTGCTGGCAGCCAACCAGGTTTATTATTATCGCTTCCTGTATAAGCAGGAGTTCAGCCAGACAGGGCGCTGCCGCACGTTGCCGGCAGCGAACGCCAACCCGGCCCAACTCAAACTAGGCGTCGTTAGCTGCCAGAGCTATAAGGATGGCTATTACGCCGCTTTTCATCACCTGGCGCAAGAAGACGTTGATTTTGTGCTGCATGTGGGCGATTTCATTTATGAGATCTCCTCTGAGGGTGGTTTCTCGTATCCTGATCGCCAGATCCAGCTTCCCAGCGGCTCGCCAGCGGCTATAACGCTGGAAGATTATCGCTACCTGTACCGCCTCTATCGCGCCGATCCGTTTCTGCAAGAAGCGCTGGCGCAGCATACGTTCATCTACACCTGGGATGATCACGAAACTGCCGATAACTGCTATTGGGATTATGCCGCGGACACGTTGGGGGTAGAGCCGGATCATCCATTGGCCGGGAATCCAGGGGACTGTCTGCAACTTAAGCTGGATGCGCAGCGCGCCTGGAGCGAGTACGCGCCCGCCCGTGTGACCATCAACCCGGCTGCCACGCACCCTCACCAATATATGACAATATGGCGCAGTTTTCAGTTCGGCCAACTGGTGGAGATGTATCTGACGGACGTACGCAGTTATCGCGACGCGCCGCCCTGCGGCATCAATCCTGGGCAGTTACTCTTGCACCCCGGCTGCAATGCCCAGTTTTCGTCTGATCGCAGCATGTTAGGGGAAGCGCAGCGCAACTGGCTGGAGCAAGGAATTTTGCAGTCAACCGCCTTGTGGAAGGCGTGGGGCAACACCGTGCCCGTGACGAAATTTCTGACGTCCTGTCCAGCCACAAGACCCGATTGTCCCGGCGGGCCTAATCCTAAAGTTTATCTAAAACTGGATAGTTGGGATGGCTATATCCACGAGCGCGAACAGCTTATTACAGCCTTTCGGAATGCGGACGTGGCTAACCTGGTTTCTATTTCGGGCGATCTTCATGCCGGCATGGCGGCGCACATCCTGGTCAATTATGAGCAGGGAAACTGGCAAGATCCCAATAACCTGGCGGGCGTTGAGTGGGTAGTGCCGTCTGTTAGCTCTGGCAGTCTGAATCAAATCCTGAACCTGATAGAAACTAACTATCGCATTGGCGAAGAAAAAGCCAAAGCGTACAACCCCTATATCGCTTACTTCGATGGCGACCAGTTTGGGTATGCCGTTATTACGTTCACGCCGTTGAACTGCGAATTTACCGTCTACGCGGTAGACAAGCGGGTCAACGAAGCATCCACCCCCAAGACCCTGCTCAAACAACTACAGGTGGAAACAAACAGCCGGCTAATAACCCCTCCGGTAGGGGCCATCGTCTTTATTAACGATTTAGACGGCGCAAACCAGAACAATGGGGGCACGTGGACGGCGATTGTGACCATCTATGTCGTGGATGGCAACGGCAGCCCGGTAGCGAACGCCACAGTAGAAGGGGATTGGAGCAATGGCGCAACGGGCAGCGGCTCTGGCGTCACTAACGCGAACGGCGTCTGCACCATTAGCAAAAGTGGCATTCGCAAGAACAGGAGCAGCGTCACTTTTTCGGTTACGGACGTCATAGCCAGTGGCCTGATCTACACGCCAGAAAACAACAATGACCCGGACGGCGACAGCAACGGCACTACTATCACGATCCTCAAACCGTGAGGATGGCTCAGGC
>CAYQYJ010000625.1:0-2123 GCA_964421605.1 uncultured Ardenticatenaceae bacterium
TTAACTGCCGAAGCTGCGCTGCAACAGGGTAAGCCAGTTGCCGCCCATAATGCCGGCAACATCCACCTCCCGATACCCCTTTTGCCGCAGCGCCGCCGCCAGATTGGGCAAATCGGCGGCGGAGTCCAGCCCGGTGGGAATGTCCGCCGCGCCAAAGCCGCCATCCAGGTCGCTGCCGATGCCTACGTGCGCCGCCTCCCCCAACACCTGGCAGATATGGTCAATGTGCCCTGTGACGTGATCCAGTGTTACCTGCGCTTTGGGATCCCCTTTGCGCTGACCCGCGCGCAGGAACGGATTAAACAACACCACGCCGATCAAGCCATCCCGCTCGCCAAGCAGACGGATCTGTTCATCGCTGAGTTGGCGCGGGCTAGGGACGAGGGCGCGGCTGTTGCAATGGGAGGCGACGACTACGCCGGGATAACGTTCCAACGCTTCCAGGCTGGCTTTCTCGCTCATGTGGGTTATATCCAGCAGCACATTGTGCTCAGCCATCATCTCCATCAGGCGATAACCATCCGCCGTCAAGCCGCCCTGATCGCGCCAGGCGCCGGCGGCGTAGCGCGTATCGTCCCAGGCTAAGCCAATGCTGCGCACGCCACGCTCAATCCATTGCGCCAGTTCCTCCGGCTTACGGATGGGATCAGCCCCCTCCATGGCGGGAATGATGCCAAACAGGGGCGTTTTGCCTGGCTGGCGGCTGTCCACGACCGCGTTGAGGCTCGCCAGGTCGGTGACCAGGCGAATGGCGTCGCTTTCGTCAGCCAGGCGGTGGTAGTAGTCAAGCTGCGCCATGCCTTTGCGGTGGGCGTCGTGGGCGTTTTCGTAGGTGGTGGGTTCGTGGTAGACGAACTTCATGGGCGAGTTGATGGGCATGACGAAGATGCTGGCTAAAGCCAGACCTACGCCTGCCTGCATCAGGTCCGGCAGGGCGATGGTGGCGATGCCGTTGGGCGAGGGCGCGTCAGCTTCTTGCTGCCGCAGTTCAGCCACCGTGCGCCGAAAGTCGCGGCCAAATTTGAGGGCGTTGTAGGCGATGTCCAGGTGTCCATCTACGATGAAAAGGGGCGGTTCGGCGGCGGACTGCTGCGCCAGGGCGGCTACCTCTGCCTGAAGTTTGTCGCGCAGGGCGGGAGGGAGTTCGTGCCAGGGGGCGTTGATGATGGCGCCCTGGATGGCGTAGACCAGGTTCAAGCTGACGTTGTACCCCTGTTCTTTTAGCTGGCGATACGCTTCCACGGGCCCGACGGCTTCCAGTTGGGCGAGAGTATGAATGCCAATGTCGTTGAGCCAGCGTTCGGTCTGGTGACCGATGTTGCGCAGGGCGGAGAGGGGGATGTTTTGACTCATGGGGCTAATCCTTGCAAGCCTTTGACGATAAGGCCAGAGATGCGGGCGTTGAGGCGGCGGGGAAAGAAGCGGGGCAGGAAAACGAGCAGCCGGTTGGCGCTGCCAGGCACGACGAGGCTGGTCTGACCCAGATGGCGCAGCGCCTGGTTGACGACGGCGGCGGGTTCCATGGGCAGGATGGGGCCGATGCCGGCATTTTCATGAAACTCCGTGCGCGTATGCCCTGGGGCTACGGTGAGAACGTCTACGCCATGCGGCTGCATCTCCGCGGCTAAGCCTTCGCCCAGGAACAGGTTGAACGCTTTTGTGCCGGCATAATTCGTCCAATTCGGCGTGGGCACAAAACCCACAATCGAAGACACGAAAATGAGACCGCCGCGCCGCCGCTGCCGCATCAGCCCGCCATAGTGATGACTGAGAATGAGGGGGGCGCGGCAGTTCAGGTGCAGCATTTCGACTTGCCGTTCCAGCGGCAGTTCCGTTAGCTCGCCTGTCAGACTAAAGCCGGCATTGTTCACCAGCAGCCCGATTTCCAGACTATCGGTGACCCGCGCCAGCGTGGGGAGAAAATCCGCCTGCGCCAGGTCCAGGCTGAGCGCCAGCGCCTCAATGCCATGCGCGCTGCTCAGTTCATGCGCCAGATCGTGCAGCCGCTCTTTGCGCCGCGCCGCCAGCGCCAGGTTTAGCCCTTGCTGCGCCAACTGCCGCGCAAATTCCGCGCCCAGCCCTGCCGACGCGCCTGTCACCAAAGCCCAGGGCCCATATTTGCT
>CAYQYJ010000626.1:0-2119 GCA_964421605.1 uncultured Ardenticatenaceae bacterium
CGCTAGACAACGGTTATAAAAAAAGAGGACAGGGTTGTGTCCCTGTCCTCTTTTTTAGGAGCTTTCGTTTACTCGCCGACCGCAATGGTCAGGAGGTTGGTTGCGGAGTCGTAGGTGAAGGTAACGGGACCATCGGCGGGGACAGAGAAGGCGTAGTTGTCGCCGTCCTGCTTACCGTCAACGCCATAGTTCAGCGTCCAACTGCCGTCGAGGGCCACTTTGCCTTCGTACTCGCCAGCCGGAATGGTGAAGGTGCCAGAGAAAGTGCCATCGCCGTTGTCGGTGAGGGCTGAACCTTCGCAAGCCGGGTCCCAATCGCCCTCGCAGACACCAGCAGCAAGCTGCCAGGAGCCAGGGACATTGACCATGCCCGCCATGGCGCCGCCAATCAGGCTGCGGATTTGCGTGCCAGCCGTCGCCAGGGCGTTAGCGGGTGTGTCGTCGCCGTTCAGGATCAGGGTGAAAGCGTCGCCCCAGGAACCCCAGACGGTGCCCATTTCGGGGATTGCCGGCATGGGAAGAGCGGTAGCTCCGGCAGCGCCAAACGCGGCCAGGTCGGGGTCGGTGATGGCATCGTAGACAGGAGCAAAGGCGGAAGGACGGTTGCCCGCGTCTTGGAGTGCTTGCATCGTCGCCTCAGTGGCCACAAACTCGGTCAAGAACGCCTGCGCCAGCAGAATATTTTCGCTGAGCGCGTTAACCATAAAGCCCTGCACGCCCAGGAAGGATTGACCATCGTCAGGGAAGGTGCTGATAGCATAAGGAATGCCAGATTCGCGAATGCGATCCAACGCCCAGGGGCCAGCCATCAAGAAAGGTACTTCGCCCGTTTCAAATAGAACGTGGGAGGTGTCCCAGTCCGTGCTGTCAGGCATGAACCCGTCTGCCACACCCTGGGCCAGCCACTCGGCGGCAGCCACCATGCCGGGGCTATCTACGCCCAGGTCATTGGGATTGTAATTGCCGTCGGCGTCGCGGCCAAAGATATAGCCGCCAAAAGCGGTTTGCAGCGGGAAGGCATCATAGGTGGTGCCGGTCAGGGCAAAGCCATAGGTGGCGATGCCGTCGGCCTGCAGTTGCGTGCCAATGGTGACGACTTCTTCCCAGGTGGCCGGCGCATCGGGAACCATGTCTGTGTTGCGGAAGAAGGCCAGGTTCTCGATAGCATAGGGCATACCATAGAGAACGCCATCGTAAGTGAAGGCTTGCAGAGATACTTCCAGGAACTGATCGCTCTTAGCGCCCAGGTCCATGGGCGCCAACAGACCACTGGCGACCAACTGGCCCAGCCAGTCATGGGCGCCGATGATGATGTCCGGGCCTTCGCCAGCCGGGGCGGCGATAACGAACTGATCGCGAATGTCGGCGACCTGTTCCACAATCAGACCCACGCCATATTCGGCGGTGAAGGCGTCACCCAGTTCAACCAGAACGGGAGCGCGGGTGTCGTCGGCCCAAATGCGAATCGAAACCTCAGGTTCTGCCGCGGGCGCTTCCGTCGGTTCTTCCATCGGTGCTTCGGTGGGTTCTTCCATCGGCGCTTCTGTGGGTTCTTCCATCGGCGCTTCGGTGGCTGCGGGGGCAGCCGTTGGTTCTTCCGTGGTCGTGCCGCCGCAGGCGCTCAAAACCAGAGCGCCGACCAGCATCAAGGCGACCAGGAGGGCGATTAACTTCTTATTCATCATTTCTCCTCACTTTTGAAATTTGTTTGCATTGTAAAGATTCAGGTTGGTTGTCGGGGCGCGCCTGCCAGGCGAAAATGGGCTGCCCCTCAGGGGCGTTGGCGGGCTGCGCCAAAAGAGGCTGTTAGAGCGGAAACACCTGAATTTGCTTCCGGCGGCCTCTAACAGATAGATTATGCCAGATTACCATTGTATACTCAAGTTCTTGCTGAATAGCTTACCTCCTTTTTTCATTCATCCCTTCGGCAAGCTCAGAGCCCGCCCTGAGTTAACCGAAGGGGCAGGTATGGCGCGCCGCGGCTCAAACATGGGCAACTGCTGCCGGGGCTTTAGCTCGTTCATACAGACCGGACTGAACACGATGATAGATTGCAGTAGGGTTTTGTTGGTAGCAGTCATCCCTTATGTGTGCCTCACCGTCGTGGTAGGGGGACGTC
>CAYQYJ010000627.1:0-2117 GCA_964421605.1 uncultured Ardenticatenaceae bacterium
TTCACCAACACCGACCGGCGCGTGCAGCGCTGCCGCGCCGCCGTGCCGCCTGTGGGCAGTTCCCGCCCCGATTGGGACATTCTCAGCGACCTGGGGCGGCGCATTGCCGCGCGGCTGGATGTGAAGTTGTCGGCGGGTTTTGATTACACCCATCCGCGCCAGATTTGGGAAGAGATGCGCCGCGTCACGCCTGATTTTTGGGGCATTGATTATGACCGCCTGGAGCGAGAGGGGGGCGTGCATTGGCCCTGTCCCAGCTTTGACCATCCGGGCACGCCTTTCCTATTTAGCGACGAATTCCCACGCGGGCGGGGTAAATTCTGGGAAGTGACCTATGGTACGGAGTCGGAACTGCCCGATGCGGAATACCCGTTCAACCTGAGCACGGGGCGCGTGCTCTACCACTGGCACGGCAGCACCATGACGGGGCGCTCCCGCCTGGAAGAGATATACCCGGAAGCAGTGTGTGAAATGAGCCCGGCGGACGCGGCGGCTGCCGGCATGAAAACGGGCGATTGGGTGAAAGTCAGTTCTCGCCGCGGCGCGATTAAAACCCGCCTGCTGGTCACCGACCGCTCGCCGCGGGGCACAATTTTCATTCCATTCCACTTTGCCGAAGCGGCGGCGAACCTGTTGACGTTGGATCGCGTTGACAGCCGCGCCAAAATCCCGGACTACAAGAGCACGGCTGTGAAAATCGAAAAGACGGACGCGCCCGCGGGGTGGGACGACGGGTATAACGAACCGCTGCTGGCGCGCGGGGCAATCAAGGACCCGGTTCAGGTGCATTGAGGACAATCACTGTGCTAGAAATGCCTGTGCTGGAAACAACCCGTCTCTATATTCGACCCTTTATAATGGCTGACCTGAGAGAGACTCATCGTCTGTTCGACGTTGAACTGCAGGACGCTAACATGGGTGCAGAGAAGATGGAGACGCTGCAGGAACGCGCGGCATGGCTGCAGTGGGCGGTGTTGAATTACATCCAGTTGGCAAAACTCAACCAGCCTCCTTACGGGGATCGGGCCGTTATCCTCAAATCAACAGGCCACCTTATTGGCTCCTGCGGTTTTGTGCCTTGCTTGAATGCGTTTGAGCAGCTACCTGGCTTTGCCGCCACCGACCCGCCGCCAGCAGCGGGTCGCTGTTCACCAGAGTTTGGTCTGTTCTACGCGATTTCTCCCGCTCAACAGCGGCAAGGGTACGCGACGGAAGCGGCGCAGGCGCTGCTTGATTATGCCTTCCAGCATTTAGGTCTGAAGCGAGTCATAGCGGAAACCGATTATGATAACGTGGGTTCAATAGGCGTCATGCGCAGCTTGGGTATGCGGATCGAAAAGAATCCGTACCCCGAACCGTCGTGGCTACAGGTCGTGGGCGTAGCAGAATACCACCCACAAGAAGGAAACTCCCCCTATGTCTAAACGCCTCCTGTTCTGGCTGCTGCCGGCATTTTTGCCCATCACCCTCCTCGCCCTCATCCTGTCTCCTGCGACAAGCCAGGCTCGCGCGCAGAGCGGCGTCTCCGTTTTCAATGGCGACGTGATCATCAGCGAAGTGGCCTGGGGAGCGACCCTTGCCAGCAGTTCTGACGAATGGATCGAATTGTTCAACAATACAGGGGCAGCCATTGACCTGACTGGTTGGATGTTGAGCGATAGTGGGGACATCAACATCGTCCTAAACGGAACTATTGCGGCCAATGCCTTCTTTTTGCTAGAACGCACCGCGGACGACACTGTTTCCGACATACCAGCCGACCAGATTTATACGGGGAGCTTAGGCAATCCAGGGGAAAGTTTGACGCTGCGCGATGCCGGCAGCGCCCTCATAGACAGCGCCAACGGCAACGGCGACGCCTGGCCCGCAGGTTCAGGCTCGCCAGGTTACTATTCTATGGAGCGCATCAGCCCCGACGCCGTTGATGAGGACGCTAACTGGGTCGGCAACGACGGCGTTACGCGCAATGGCCTGGACGCCGATGGCAATCCCATCAACGGCACGCCGCGCCAGCCTAACTCAAGCTGGCAGGTTACGCCGCCCACGGGCGAGCCCGACCTGGTCGCCAGCAAATCGGGCCCCGCCACAGCGCAGCCAGACAGCGTGATTCAGTATCA
>CAYQYJ010000628.1:0-2113 GCA_964421605.1 uncultured Ardenticatenaceae bacterium
CTGAGCGCCGAGATGTGGCTGGCGCTGCGGGCTGTGCCCCGTCCCTCTTTTATTTTGCAGCGACTGGTGCGCAAGCCGCGCCCCGACCCGGAAGTGCGCCTGGTGACGCAGCCGTTGGTGTTGCACGCGGGGCCCAGCGTGCCTTTTGTGGGTTACGTGTGGGGCCCGGAAGATAAGCCGATTGTGGGGGCGCACGTGGAGTGCGCGGCGTTGAATTTGTCGGCTATTACGGATAGGGAAGGGCGGTTTCGGTTTGCGGCTGTGCCGGCAGGTCGCCCGCTGCGACTGCTGGTGCGCGCCCGGCGGCGGCAGATACAGGCGACGACGGGACCGGCTGGCGAGGCGGAACCGTTTATCATTCGCATGGCGTTGGGGCAAGAGCCAGCGTCATAGGCGGCAGCGTTGTTTTGATGGGTAAGGTCAATTGGTTGATGCCGGCAGGCTGGAAGCCTGCGCTACTAGAGGAGAGCGATAATGGTCTTTAACGCGCCAGGTATTTATGTGATAGAAGAGGCAGGCGGCTCCCGGCCTATTCAGGCGGTGGGAACCAGCACGGCGGCTTTTGTGGGCGTGGCCCCCGATGCCAAAGCGCCGCGAGACAGGGCGATTGCCTGCAATAACTGGACGGATTTTGTGCGCGCTTTTGCCAGCAATGAGAACGCGGAGACGACGCCGCTGGCGCAGGCGGTGTACGGCTTTTTCCAGAATGGCGGTTCGCGCTGTTACGTGGTGGCGGTAGAAAAGGACAAGCCGATCACCGGCTCTGGCAGCAAGCGGTCGTCAGCGCGCGGCGGTCTGGAGTTGTTGGAACAGATAGACGAGGTGGCGATTGTGGCTGCGCCGGGCTATACCGACGTCAGTTCGTATGAGGCGCTGCTGGCGCACTGCGAGAATATGAAGGATCGGGTGGCTATTTTAGATGGCCCGGCGATGGTGGATGATGTGGCTGACCTGACGACAGTGGCGGCAGCCAGCGCCGGCGGGGAAGGGGCAACCGCCAGCAAAGGGCTGCGCCCGCGCCTGTCAAAGGGGGGCTATGGCACGGTTTATTATCCCTGGCTGGTGGTGAACGCGGCGCTGCCGCCCTACAATCAAATCACGACGCCGCCTTCGGGGTACGTTGCCGGCATTTGGGCGCGCACCGACGCCACCCGCGGCGTACACAAAGCGCCCGCCAATGAAAGCGTGCGCGGGGCGTTAAACGTCACCCATCCCATTACGCGGCAGGAGCAGGCGGTGCTCAACCCGGCAGGCGTGAACGTTATCCGCTTCTTTGCGCAGCAGGGCGTTACCGTCTGGGGGGCGCGCACGCTGGATGATGGCAGCAGCGAATGGCGCTACGTGAACGTGCGGCGGCTGTTCAACATGATTGAGGAGTCCATTGCCAACAGCACGCGCTGGATTGTGTTTGAGCCAAACGACCAGACGTTGTGGAAATCCATCCGGCGGGACATCGGCGCTTTTCTGACGCGGGTGTGGCGGGATGGGGCTTTGATGGGGCGCACGCCCGAAGAGGCGTTTTTCGTCAAGTGCGACGAGGAAACCAACCCGCCGGAGAATATCAATGCCGGCATCGTCACCACCCTCATCGGCATTGCCCCCGTCAAACCCGCCGAGTTTATCATCTTCCGTATCAGCCAGTTTGAAGGCGGCACGGAAACCGAAACTGAAGGAGGTCGCTAATGGCTGATCAAACCGGCGCCCAACCAGGCACCTTTGTCGAACCGTATCGCTCGTACAACTTCAAAATGGAAATTGACGGCATCACGGCGGGCCATTTCGTGGAATGCAGCGGTCTGGGGGCAAAAGTGGAAGTGATCAAATACCGCGAGGCGGGTCAGAGTCAGATTGTGCAGACCCTGCCTGGGCCCGTAGATTACGCCACCGTTACCCTGCGCTATGGCGTGACCGTCTCGCGGGAGTTGTGGGATTGGTTTTTGCGTTCGGTGGAAGGGCAGGCGGATCGCAAGAACGTCTCCATCATCATGCTGGACAGCGCGGGCGTGGGGGAAGTGATGCGCTGGAACTTGCTGGACGCCTGGCCCTGCGAATGGCGCGGCGCGCCGCTGGATGCGCTGGCGCGGACGGTGGCGATTGAATCGGTCCACCTGGC
>CAYQYJ010000629.1:0-2102 GCA_964421605.1 uncultured Ardenticatenaceae bacterium
TGCAATCTCTCGCTCCCAATAGAGATTCGTCACCCAAACAAGTGACGATCCTCCATAACCGGATTGGCGCGTCTGGCATAAACTCCCCCTATGGAGTCCGGGGTAGAGAGAATTGAATGGGACGCGAGTCCACCTGGGCGCTGCCGACGTGTCGCCACAAATTCCCTCAACTCCCTGGTCTCCTGGCCTTTACCAACAGATGACCAGGCCCACTACAACCTGTCTATTCATTCATCTCCACGGGAGAAAACTATGATGACCAGGAACATGGGCAATCTGGACCGTGGGCTGCGCTTCCTTTTTGCGCTGATCATTGGCGTCCTCTACTGGACAGACCTCATCAGCGGCACACTGGCGTTGGTGCTGGGCATCATTGCCCTGGTGCTGCTCCTGACCAGCCTGATTGGCTTTTGTCCTCTGTACGCGCCATTTGGGCTTTCCACACTCAAGAGGCAGCGCTGATTAGCCGCGCGGCTCATAAACAGATGCAGATTGCGCCAAAAAAGAGCGCAGCGGTTGCCGCTGCGCTCTTCTGCTTTTCTGAAGGGAAGCCCCCCACGCTGTTGGTTGTATCCGCCGTCCCCACTCACCCCGACGTGCGCCGCAGCACCAACATGACAAACCCCGCCAGGATCAACACGCCCACGCCGAACAGAAGCAGGCTGTTAGTCGTCGCGGATGCGGTGGCGTTGCCGGCATTGGCTGGCGTAGGGCTGGGTGTAGCCGTTGGCGGCGCTGGCGTACGGGTGGGCATGGGGGCCAGTAAAGATGCCGGCAGCAGCGCCGCCGTCGTTGTCGCCATAACCGTAGGCGCTGGCGTAAACGTGGGCGGATAAGCCGGCGTTTCAGTGGGCAGCGGCTCCCGAATCCATATCTTATCCCCTGGGAAAAGCACCGGATCAGTTGTAAAGCCGTTCAAACTATACAATTGGCCCAGCGTCAACCCATGCCGCGCCGCAATCGTCCACGCCGTTTCCCCAGACCGCACAATGTGTTGTAGTTGCGGCGTCGGTGTAGGCGGCGGCGGTTCCCCTTCAGCCAGATGTACCTTCACCACCTGACCCGGCTGCAGCACGCTCTCCTCTGTCAACCCATTGAGCCATAACAGCGTGCTGATTTCTACCTGATACTTAAACGTCAGATACCACAACGTCTCCCCTTCCTGCACAATATGGTTGAGTGGTGGGGTGGGCGTGGGCGGCGGCGCCTGCCCTTCTGCCAGTTGAATCACAATCTCTTGCCCCATATGCAGCAGCGGCTCGTCGGGCAGATTATTAATCAACCTCAAGTAGCTCAAATCCACATCATAATAAGCCGCCAGCGTCCACAGCGCCTGTCCTGGCTGCACCACGTGCACAATAGAACCGTCAGGGCGCGGCGGCGCCAACTGCACGGGCGTGATGATCAGTGGCTGCGCCTGTGGCGCCTGCGCCTGCTGCGCGGACAACGCCGGCTGCCCGGCTGCTGGTGGACTACCCATCACCAACACGTAGAAATTCTGGTCAAAGCCGGTGGCAAACCCCACGCCTGCTTCTACATACCGGCTGGACGTCATGCCCGCCAGGTGTACTGGACTGTTTTCCCACCAGATCACCCCCTGGCGCGGCGAGAGCTTCGTACCTCCCACAATGTTTTCGGCCACATTTCCCCCGCTGGGGTAACCCACTGCCATTGCCCGGCTGTATGGCGTGGAACCATTGGTTTGCGTATGGCTGTAGGTATTTGTGGACGCCATCCAGTTAGCGTGGATTTGGGCGGCGGTAGACAGCGCTGCGTTATACTGGAACGGCGGCAAGCCATAGGCGGCTCGCACCTGGTTTACCAGGCGAAAAGTTTCCGAAATCGGGTCTTCTTGCGCCTGGACTGTGGATAGGTTGGTCTGGGCTGTGCCCCACAACAGCAGGATGCCCAATAAACTGGCTAAAACGAAACGACCTGACATAAGCGTGAACTGTAGCATGAACCGTACCCGTTACCAAATATTCCCCTGGAATGAAACGCACCCAACTGCCAAAACGCTTTGCACTTTTTGTGTTTGGTATCACCCCAGTAAATCGTGGCGATCTCTTCAACCGCATATCGGTTCCACAAAACGCGCAAAA
>CAYQYJ010000630.1:0-2100 GCA_964421605.1 uncultured Ardenticatenaceae bacterium
AATGCCGGCGCAACAAAAAAGAGCCGCGCCAGGCGACTCTTTCGGGGTGGTTAGTTTGTGGGCCATAGAGGACTCGAACCTCTGACCAAGTGATTAAAAGTCACCTGCTCTGCCAACTGAGCTAATGGCCCGCATCGTTAAACGCATAGCAGGCAAGAATTGTGCCACAACTGCGTTGTTTCAGCAAACAATGGAAAGTGAATTGTCAATGGGAATTGCAGCAGATATTGCCATTATTGTCGTAGCAGGTCTGGTGGGTGGGGTGATTGCGCAGCGGCTGCGGCAGCCGTTGCTGCTGGGATATATCCTGGCAGGCGTGATTGTGGGCCCGTTTACGGCGGGCCCGACTGTTTCGGATGTGCATGACATTGAGTTGTTAGCGGAGATTGGCGTGGCGCTGCTGCTGTTTGCTCTGGGTCTGGAGTTTTCGTTGACAGAACTGCAGCCCGTGCGCCGCATTGCCTTAATTGGCACGCCCATCCAGATCTTGTTGACGATGGCTTTTGGCTATGGCATTGGGCAACTGTTGGGGTGGGATTGGTTGGCGTCTCTCTGGTTTGGCGGGCTGATCACGCTTTCCAGCACCATGGTCATTTTGAAAACGTTAATGGGGCAGGGGCGCATGGGGACGCTTTCCAGCCGGGTGATGATTGGGATGCTGATTGTGCAGGACCTGGCGGTGGTGCCTTTGATGATTATCTTGCCGCAGTTAAACGACCCTGGCGCGGGTTTGCCTGTGCTGGGACTGGCGGCTTTGCGGGCGGGCGTCTTCTTGTTTTTGATGATTTTTGTGGGGACGCGGGTGATTCCGCGGCTGGTGGCGTATGTGGCGGATTGGAACTCGCGGGAGTTGTTTCTGTTGGCTATCACGGCTATCGGCCTGGGCGTGGGGTATGTGACCTATCTGTTTGGCCTTTCTTTTGCTTTTGGGGCGTTTGTTGCCGGCATGGTCCTCAGTGAATCCGATTATGGACACCAGGCTTTAAGCGACATTATTCCCCTGCGCGACTTATTTGGCTTGCTGTTCTTTGTCTCGGTGGGCATGCTGCTGGACCCCGCTTTTCTGCTGGCAAACTGGGCGCAGGTGCTGCTGGTGGTTTTGCTGGTGGCGCTGGGCAAAGGCGTTATTTTTGCGGCGTTGAGCCGGCTGTTCAAGTACGGCAACGTGGTGCCGCTGGCGGTGGGGTTGGGGATGTTCCAGATAGGGGAGTTTTCCTTTGTGCTGGCGCGAGTAGGCATCAGCACCAACTCCATCAGCCCTGATCTATACGCTTTGATTTTGACGACCGCCATTATCACCATGCTGCTGACGCCATTTGTTTCCGGGTTGACCGGGCCGCTGTATGCCTGGCGCAAACGCCGTATGCCGCGGGAGCCGCTGCAAACGATGAACCTGCCGCACACAGGGCTGGCTGATCACGTGGTCATTGCCGGCGGCGGGCGGGTGGGGCAATATATTGCCCAGGTCTTGCAGCGGCTGGAACTGGATTTTGTGATTATTGAGATTGACCATCGCGGCCTGGAACAGGCGCGGCAAGCCAATTTGCCCATTATTTATGGCGACGCCAGCCACGAGGTGGTGCTGGAAGCGGCTTTTGTGCAGCGGGCGCGGCTGGTGTTGGTGACGACGCCAGCGGCGGCGGTGACGCAGGCGGTGGTGAAACAGGTGCGGCATTTGCACCCGACGGTGCATATTGTGGCCAGGGCGGAAGGCATTGAACCAATGCAGGCGCTGCACGCCAAAGGCGTGTATGAAGTGGTGCAGCCGGAGTTTGAAGCGGCCCTGGAGATGACGCGGCAGGCGCTGCTGCATCTGGCATTCCCCGCCAGGGAGATTCAAAAGTTTACGGACACCATCCGCCGCGATTTGTACGCGCCTTTGTATGAACTGCACGCCGATTATGACATGGTGGCGCAGTTGGAAAATGCGTTGCGGCTGTTGGATTTTGATTGGGTGCGGTTGCGGCCCGGGAGTAAGCTGGTGGGGCAAACGCTGCAAGCCGCCCACATTCGCCGCCAGACGGGGGTTTCGGTGGTGGGGGTGATGCGCCAGGGACGGCTAACCTCCAACCCTGGCGGCGATTACCTGTTGGCGGCAGA
>CAYQYJ010000631.1:0-2098 GCA_964421605.1 uncultured Ardenticatenaceae bacterium
AAGTAGACGCCTGTGGGCAGCGCCTGCCCGCCCGCCAGAGACAGGTTATAAACGTCCGCCTGATCCAGCGGCGCCGAAACAGGCTCCGACCAGTTAGCCACGGGCGTGGCGCTGGAACTATAGTCATTGACGGTATACGGTTCAGCTAACATGCTGATGGGCAGACCCAGGTCGGTCAGGGCGGCGTCAATGCGGCTGATGTTGCGGTAAATCACCTGCACGTCGCTGGGGTAGCTGGTGCTGATCTGGCTGACCCACTGCGTCAGATTGAGCGACACCAGGGGATCAAAAGGCGGCGTGGTGAAACTCCAGACGTAATCCTGCCCCAGCGTGTTGCCATACGGGTCGGCGGCTGTGCCTGGAATCGTCACCTGATAGCTCGTGTTGCGCTGCAAAGGGAAATCTACGTACAGATAATAGTCATACTGGTTGAAGTAGTAGGTGACATTGTCTGGCTCTGGCTGGATTTGCAGTTTGTCCTCCAGCGTGGTCATGTCCATCGGCGAAGCAAACTGAATTTGCACCCCCCGCTGGTAACGATCCGCCGTAGCGCCGTTGCGCGGCGTGACGGTAGTCACCCGCGGCAGCGGCACCGTGGTCACGCTGCTGCTAAAAGTAGCCCCAATGGTCGCTTCCCCGTTGGCGGAACGCGCCGACGGCTCAATCGCCAACTGGTAATTCACGCCCAGGTTCAGCCGGCTTTGCGGCTGCACAAGCACCATGCGGCTGTCATCAGACCAGTCAAAAGTAACGGCCGTGCTGGGGGTAAGTCTGGTGACCGCTTCCACGCTGGCGCGATCCATAGGCATATTAAAGGTGACGGTGAACGGGTCGGTGGGAATCATGTTTTGCGTCCCATCGAATGGTTCGATGCTCACGACTGTGGGGGAGAGGGTGGTGAACTCGGACGTAACATTGTCCGCCAGCACGCCGCCCGTGATGTCTGTCAGCCCCGAGGGAATGCTGATCTGGTAGGTGGTGGCTCCCGCCAGCGGTTCGTCAGGCGTAAAGCGGTAGATGCTGGAGGAGACCCACGTGCCTGTGCCGGCAGCGGCAGGCTGAAGTTGCAGCGGCTGCGGCAGCCCCGCTTGCTGGCTGGCGGCGACCACAGGCACAACAGGACGGTTAAAGATGATGGTAATAGCTGCGTCCGCGTCTACTTCCTGGGTTCCGTTTGCCGGCAATATCTGGCTTACTTCCAGATACCCCACCGTTTCCAGCTTCAGGTCAACTGATTGGCGCAGCGGCTGCCCATTGACGCCGATAGCTGTGTCGTTGATGTTCACCTGGTATTTGCTCTGGCGCGCCAGTTTGGCCGCGGGCGTGAACACCACCGTGTCTGGGCGGGGCCAGGTGAATTGGCCGCTGACTGCTTGCCCATCTTCTCCCTGCACCAGGAAGGCGGATTCCACCGAACCCCGATCCATGGGCTGGTCAAACCGCACTGTAATGGCCCCATCCAGCAGCGCTTCTTCGCCGGCTGTGGGACTGCTGTAAATGACTTGAGGGGGCCAATTGATGTCTGCGGCGGTAATGCCGGCAGTTGGCGTTGCCGCTGTGACTGGTCTGGTTGGTTCGGCGGTGGCTGCTTGCCCAGCCGTTTCCGTGGGCACAATGGCTGTCGGTACAACCGTTGGCGGCTGTTCTTCTTGGCGGCGGCATGCGCCTAGCGCCAGTGTCGCCAGCACAGCTACTATAAGAAAAATCGGATAGAAAGGTTTGGTACGCATTGAACTGTTCTCCGCAAGTGTCAAGTTGGAAATTCATCAAGCCTTTGTGGGGCGTATCTGGCAATCTAAAAACGCTGCCCTGCCAGAGGCAACGGGTGTTGCCCATGCCCAGCAGTGCAGAATAGCAACATTATAGCAGTTTGCCATATATAAGACGTTGGAGACAGCTTAAAGGTTCCTCCCCCAGGCTAAACAGATGACATTTGTCATGCAAACTACACCCACGCCTCCTGTCATTCCGCAGGCGACAGCCTGAGAGATCCCTACCCCGTTTACCTGCCAGCGCCATAGGGATTTCTTGTTCCACTCGGAATGACAGGTTCTCCCATCTTGCCATTCCGCAGGCGACAACCTGAGGAATCCCTACC
>CAYQYJ010000632.1:0-2098 GCA_964421605.1 uncultured Ardenticatenaceae bacterium
TTACCCCTTCCCTGGCGATGGGGCGGGATTACCCGATTATTTTCTCAATGTCCAAAAGCGGTTACTACAAACCCCAATCGCCAAGTTATTGACGGACAGATAATTAGCGCTGCCCGGCAGCGTACTGGCTCAACTGGGGCAGAATGTCGTTGACGTCGTATTTCTTCCAGTAATCAAAACCGCCCGCCGTGAACAGGGCAAAGCCGATGACGTAGCCATCCTGGCGCACGCCCGCGTCGTACCAGGCCAACTGGTTAATGAACGCCTGGGTGGCGTCTTCGCCCCATCCTTGCTGCGCCCAATAGCCGCCAAAGTCGCGCCAGCCAATGCCTGGAGGGCCAGGGCGATTGGAAATGATGCCGTCAATGCCCGCTTCGGTAATGGCTAAGGGAATGACCATGTTGGCGGGTTCCAAAATGTCGCGGTAGAACCAGCGATAGCGGAAGGTGAGCGCGCCGCGGTCGGCGTAGACGGGCAGCCCTGGCAGCGCGCCGCCATAGAGGTAGGTCATATCGGGCGCGCCATATTCGTGCAAGGAAAGAATACCTTGATGCTGCATGGCGACGTCAATTGCCGGCAAAAACAACTGAAACTCATCGAACTCCGGCACCCCGGTGGCAAACCCGCCAATAGCCGCCTTCAGCCCATGCTGCGCCAGCAGCCGCACCCGCTCCTGCTCAAAACGGGAGTACCAGATCATGCGGTCAAAGTTAGGGTCAGGCTCATTCCACCCCTCCCAATAATCCACAAATGGGTTCTTCAGATAGGTCGCCAACTGCGAGGCCACAAAATCCTGCGCCGCCTGTTCTGGCGGCGCGCTGTAATCTTGATGGGCCACATTCAGGCGAGCAATCGTGATCGTGCGCGGCGATACGGCTTTGACCTCTTCCAGAAAGCCCACATCGTCTACCGCTTTGATTAAGGCGGGTTGGGTCTGGCGCACAAATTCCATGATGCGCGGGTCATTGTTGCGAATGACGTGCAGCCCCAGTTTGCTGGGCCCTAATTCATCGGTGGGCGGCAGCCGCAAGAAGCTGAAAGCGTAGGGCGTGGCTGTGGGCGTGGGCGGGCGCGGCGTAGGCGTGACCGTGGGCGTGGGCGGCACAGGCGTGTTGGTGGGCAGGACGACGGTCGGGCGCGGCGTGCGGGCAGACAGGGGCGCAGCCAGGGGGGATTGCGCGGCCACGCCAGGCATCGCTGTCGCATCCGGATCGGGCGTCCACGTCGGCGGCGGCAAATAGAGGTTGACGCCAGCCACCGCCAGCGTGGGAACCAGCGCCGCTGGCGTAGGCAGATCAATCATTGCCACCTGACAGCCAGCCAGCAGGGGCATGAACCCTAAAAAGAGCCAGATAACCATTTGACGATTAAGAAAGCGCATGATGCCGATCATCATACCACCCGCCCCAGGCAGCGCCAACGCTCCCTTTACGCCCATTTGTACTAGTGTTACAATCCGCCCATGGTTATCTTTCTGCTTGTTCTGCGCTTTGTCGTCGTTATCTTCTTTTTCGTTATGTTCTTACGCCGCCCTAACGTCACCTGGGGCATTGGCTTATTAACGGTCACCACCGCTATTTTGCTAGACGCTTTTGTCACTATTTTGGGCGGGGCGGAAGCGGTGGCGGCGCTGGGGTTCTTTCGTTCGGCGCTGCAAGGGGCGTTGTTTGGTGGGGCGGCAGTCTGGTTGTGGGGCGTGTTTCGCCCGCTGACAGCCACAGGCATGGCGGCAACAGCCGCCAGCGGCGGAAGTTTCCCGGCCGGACAGCCCATCCCGGCGGCAGCGACCCGTCCGCGTTCACAGGCTGGCACGGTTTTCGACCGGCAGCAGATGTATGATCAGCTTCGCCGCCGCTTTGGGCGGGAAGATGTGCTGGATCTGATTTTTGACCTGGGGCTGAATGAGAATGACCTGATTGGCCTGGATGGGGATATGAACCAGGCGATCACGCGCCTGATTGACCTGGCGGAGGCGCAAGGGATGACGGGCGCGCTGGCGTTGGCGGTGGAGCGTATTCTGACGCCGCCAGACCCGACCAGCCTGCCGCGGCTGGAAAAGCTGTCGGCGGAGTCGCCGCCCACTATTTTGCGCCATTAT
>CAYQYJ010000633.1:0-2095 GCA_964421605.1 uncultured Ardenticatenaceae bacterium
GCTTATAACGAGCGGCGGGCGCAGTGCCAGGCGGCAGCCGCCTTTTTCGGCGCGCCCGCGCTGCGGGACGTGACGATGGCTCAATTTCTGGAGCGGGCGGAGCAACTCGATCCGCTGCTGCGCCGCCGCGCGCGGCACGTGATCAGCGAGAATGAGCGGGTGCTGCAAGCAGTGGAGGCCATGCGGGCGGGGGACGCGGCGCGGTTGGGGGCGTTGATGAACGCCAGCCACGCCAGCTTGCGGGATGATTTTGAGGTTTCCAGCGCCGAACTCAATCAAATGGTAGACCTGGCGCGGCAGCAGTCTGGCTGCTACGGGGCGCGCATGACGGGGGCGGGGTTTGGCGGCTGCGCCGTGGCGCTGGCAGCGGCAGAAAATGCGGCTGATTTTGTCGAGCGGACAGCCGCCGCCTACGTCGCCGCCACTGGCCTGGAACCTAAAATCATTGTTTGCGCCGCAGTGAGTTGATTGTTAACTGTTGCCTGCTGCCTGTTGGTTGTTGCGCCACTTCTCCCAGCCAGCGCCCAGGTTGAGGTCGCGTTGGGGGAAGGGGATGGTGATGTTGTGCTGGGTGAGGGCGTCCCAGAGCATGAAGTAGAGGTCGCTGCGGATTTGGGGCATACGGTGCGGCTGGTCTATCCAGACAAGCAGGTTAAAGTCCAGGCTGGATTCGCCAAAACCCATGAATTGCACGATGGGGGCGGGGTTGGCGAGGACGAGGCCATGCCGTTCGACGGCTTTGGCCAGGAGGTCACGCACCTGGTACGGGTCGCTGTCGTAGGAGACGCCGAAGGGCAGTCTCATGCGCACGTGGCGGTTGGTGCGGGTGTAGGTGGTCAACTGGGAGGTGAGAAAGGTTTCGTTGGGCACGACGATTTCCACGTTGTCGTTGGTGCGCACGATGGTGGAGCGGATATTGAGTTTTTGCACAGTGCCCAACTGCCCGTTGAGGTCAATGGTGTCGCCGGGGCGCAGGGTTTGCTCGAACAGGAGCACGAGACCGCTGATGAAGTTGGCGACAATCTGTTGCAAGCCAAAACCGACGCCAATGGATAAGCCGCCGCCAATGATGGTGAGGGTGGACAGGTCCAGGCCCATGACGGTGAGCGTCAGGAGGATGCCGATGGCGATGATGGCGTAACGGCTGATGGTGACGATGGAATGGGCGACGCCAGGGTCAACAGCCGCGCGCAACCGCATGGCCTGACCAAGCAGTTCCTGGATAATCCAGGCGGCGATGATAAAGGCATAGAGGACAACGATGGCAGACAGAACGCGCCCCAGGGTGATGGAGGCGTCGAACAGGGTAAATAGCTGAATGCCCGCCAGCAAGGGCAGGTCTATGATGCGGCTGAACAGGCGCAGGAAGATGACGGTGAGAAAGACGGGGGCCAGGATGCGGCGGTGAAGGGGAGCAACAGCGCGGCTGCCAAAGGCCAGGTAGAGGAGGAACACCAGCAGACGGTAGCCTAACCAGGCCCACAGCAGGGCGCGCCCGGCCAGGATGAGGCCAGTGGGTTGGCTGCGCCAGGCAAGCAGGAGGATGGTTAGCTGGACGGTGAGGAGGGCGAATGCCGGCAAAAATAACTGCCGGCTGTTTTGACGCCAGGTGTCGTGGAAGCGGGGATAGCGTTGGCGCAGGCGCTGCCACCCACCCAGGCGCAGGCGCAGCCGGTTGGCGGCAGCCGACAGCAGCCAGGCGACCAGGACAGCGCCGCCCAAAGCGGCTAACTGACGCTGGACGATGGGGCGACCGAGGATAATGAGAAGGGTTTCCAGTTGGGCGGTGAGGATTTGTACTGGGGAGTCCATGGGTATCGCTCGTTATGGGGTAAGGGTGATGGCAGGTTGTGTCAAGTATACCTGTTTCTGGGGAAGGTGGGAGCCCCCATCCCCCTATTGAGGTTTAAGAAAATAATTCGGCAAACGGGGTGAAGACCCCCATCCCCCAACCCCCTTCCCCCTAAAGGGGGAAGGGGGCTTTTCGGAGAGGGCGAGGGGCGCTGCGCGCCCTTATTGCCTTATCCCTCAGGGGTTGGGGTAGGTGGGCGTAGGCGATGCGCCTGTACTCGTGATGGTCAGGGGCGTGGGGCGC
>CAYQYJ010000634.1:0-2092 GCA_964421605.1 uncultured Ardenticatenaceae bacterium
CTCGCCCTACATTACCCCTTCCCTGGCAAAGAGGCGGGATTACCTGATTATTTTCTCAATGTCCAAGGAGAAACCCAGTGTCTACGGGGTGTCGGGCAGGGATGCCCAACCTACGGGGTGTCGGGCAGGGATGTCCAATGTGCGTTATTGGGGGATGGCGACTGCCGGCATTTCCGCCAGCCACACCCCAAACAGACCAGACCCATCGCGGCAGACGACCCAGCCTCGCGCCGTCTTCTGCCCGGTGAAGCCGCCTATAGCCAGGGCTGTGCATGCCTGGCCCGGATCATAGCTGATAATCAGACGGTTGTTGCCAGCCTGAAACCCCCAGGCGCCTTCTGCGCCGGCGCTATCCGTGAAACGCCCGTCCTGGTAAAAAGCGAACTGGCGCGCTTCCTGCCCGCCGTTTGACCAGTAGATATTGAACGACAACTGCATCAAGGGGGCGGCGGCCTCGTAAGCCGCCAGGGCGTCAATGCGACCATAGCCGTAGGTGTTGTTGGGAATCTGGTCGCCAGGCACGCCGCCGCAGGTCTGCGTAGTGGTCAGGGGGACGGCGGTGTCCGCAATCAGGGTTTCCAGTTGATCCACCTGCCCGCTCAGGGACGGGTTGGCGGAAACGAGCAAGCCCACCAGCCCGGCCACGTGCGGCGCAGCCATGCTGGTGCCGCTGAAGACGGCGTAGCCGCCGCCGCGGATGCTGGAGCGGACGCTGCTGCCCGGCGCGGAGATGTCTGGCTTCAGCCGGTTGCTGCCGTCTACGGTGACGGGCCCGCGGCTGCTGTAGCTGGCGATGACGTCGCTGCTGGTGGTGGCGCCCACGCTAAAGGAGGCGTCGTAGATGGCGGCCGGGGTGTTGACGGTGCTGCAGCCGGAGCCACTGTTGCCGGCGCTGACGGAGATGAAAATGCCGGCAGCCCGCACACTCTCCACCACCGCCAGCATCACGTTTGGATCCGTGCAGCCTTCGGTGGTCGGGCAGCTCCACGAGTTGCTGACCACATCGGGGGCCATCGCCGGGTCGGGGTTCTGCCCGTTCAGGTCGGTGGGGGCAATGAACCATTGGAAACATTCGCTGTAGGTGGCCGGCGTGCCCCAACCATCTTCCATGTTGCGGCAGCCGATCCAGCGCGCCCCCGGCGCCATGCCGATCTGGTTGCTGCCGCCGTCGTCTCCCACCATCGTACCCATGGTGTGCGTGCCGTGGTTGTTGTCGTCGCAGGGCACGAGCGAGTCAAAGCCGCAGACGTTGCCGGGCGGCGTGTTGGGGTTGTTTTCGTGGATGGCGTCGTGCCAGTTGTAATTGTGGTCGGCGTTCCCGCCAACAGAGCCGCGATATTGGTCAATAATGGCTGGATGGTTCCACTCGTAGCCCGTGTCCTGCCCGGCAATCACCGCCCCCTGCCCGGTGACCCCCGCCGCCCACACCTCTGGCGCGCCCACCAGGGTGATGTTCCATTCAATCCCCTGGGGGTTGTTTTGCACGCCTTCCATAGGTTCCACGCCGCCATAGACGCTGGGGTTGGCGGCAATGCGCGCCACGTCGCTGCGGCTGGCTAAGGTCTGCACGACTTCCAGGTCGCCGCGCACCCAGATCATGTTGGCTACCCAATAGGGGCGATACGCCACGCCGTCCAAGGCGTCCAGCGCCGCCAGCACGGGCCCCTGGGTCTGCGCGGCGACCTGCGTCAACGTCTGGTAGACGTAGGTTCCCTTTTCTAGCTTTGTGCTGAGTTGGGCCGCGCCGCTCAGGTCAGCCTGTTCTTGCAGAAACACCAGGAACTCGGTCTGCCCCTGGGCGGCTTCTTGCAGCACTGCCGCCGCCACTTTGCTCTCCCAGTTGGCGGCGGTGGCTGCCGGCGGGCGGAACAGGAACATCAGCGCGGCTGCGCCGGCCAACAGCAGCGCCAGGCTGACAAATAAAAAGGATTTTCTAAACATAATGCCTCCTACGGAAATAGTGATCAGTGGCGAGTGATCAGTGGTCAGAAAATTCGTGCCATTCGTGGCATAGCTTTCATCCATGGATGATTGAGCAGAAAGAAACCTGCCCTCCCCGCCATTCTACCATGCCCCCCCTATCAAGGGTAAC
>CAYQYJ010000635.1:0-2091 GCA_964421605.1 uncultured Ardenticatenaceae bacterium
CGGGCGTGGTTGCGCGCGCTTTTTTAGGAAAGGTGGTGCGGGTGGTGGTGGACAGGCCCATGGGGTCGTTGCATCCGCAGCATGGTTTTGCTTATCCTGTCAATTATGGTTATGTGCCGGGCACGGTTAGTGGGGATGGGGAGGAGATTGACGCCTATATTTTGGGCGTGTTTGCGGCTGTGCCAGAGTTTGTGGGGGAATGTATTGCCATTATCCACCGCACCAATGATGACGATGATAAGCTGGTGATTGCGCCCCCTGGCAAGGCGTACAGCGACGACCAGATTCGGGTCTTGACGGAGTTTCAGGAACGCTTTTTCACGTCGGTTATCCTTCGCCGCACGACATGAGGGCCGTTAAAAAGGTACAAAACTACAAGCAAAGGATAATCGGTAACAGTATCATTTGATTGGACAGACCCATTTACTTTCGCCAGTCCAACGTCGCCTGATTGAGCGCTTCGATTTCTTCTGGAGTCAGGCGAAATGTAAGCGCCGCTGCATTGCTGGCGGCTTGTTGACCGTTCTTTGCGCCGGGGATCGGCAGCACCAGCGGTTTCTCAATGAGCCAACGCAGTGCTACCTGGCTCGGCGTCTTGCCATAGCGGCTGCCGATTTCGCGCAGAAGGGCGATGACGGGTTGTGCCGCGTCCATCGCTTTCTTGTTGAAGTTCGGCAAAAATCGGCGCATACCGCTGGCTTTGGTAGTGGCGGAATATTTGCCAGTTAACGCCCCCATGGCTAATGGGGAATAAGCGATAAGCGTAATGCCCAACTCGCGGCACGCCTCCAATACGCCGTTAGTTTCTGGTTGCCGATGCAATAGTGAATACTCCACCTGATTCGACGCCAGGGGCAGGCCGCGCCTGGCAAGCGCCGCGTGCGCCATTCGCATCTGCTCCGCAGAATAGTTGCTCACGCCAATCGCCTTGATTTTACCCGCGTCCACCGCATCAGCCATTAACTCCATCAGGCGCGGAATCGCCGTACTCCTGGTCGGGAAGTGGTGTTGATAAAGGTCTATCGAGTTACGCCCTAACCGCTTTAAACTCGCTTCCAATTCCTGGGGCAGATTGTCGGGTCGAAAAAAGAACGAGCCTGGGAACTTGGTGGCAATGAACACATCTTTGTCGCGTGTCAACTCCCCCAAACGCCGCTCGGAGGCCCCGCCGCTGTACATTGCCGCCGTGTCAAAGAGGGTTACGCCCGCCATAATGCTGGCCTCCAGGGCGCGTTTCTCTTCTTCATAACCCTCTGCGCCGCCGTAAGCGGTTTTGGCGGGATGAAACCGCGCTAACCCGCTGGCGTCGCCCCACGTCATCGTGCCGATGCCGAGGCGCGGCACTTGCAAATTACTGTAACCTAAAGGGATGAGTTCCATATTTCTTCTCCTATTCCTTCACAACCTTCACGTTGAACAAACCTGTCCCTAACGCGCCCCAGAGGCGCAACCAAATGGGTAAATACATTTCCGTGCCGCGCGCGGTGGTGATGTCACCCAAATCAATGATGTGCTGCCAGCCAAACCACGTCGTGAGCAGGTTGACTACTTGCGCTTTGGCGGCGGCGTCATTGCCACTGACAAACAAATGATGGTCGCCATCAGCCAGTTGGCGCGGATTCACCATCAGACTGGCGGTGACGGTGTTGAGCGTCTTGACGACTTTGACCCTGGGGAAAGCGCGTTGAATCTGCTCGCCCACTGAGTCCGTGTTAGACACTGAAAGGAACGGAGGATTGCCTTGCGAAAAATCGAGTGGGTTAGAAATATCCACCAACACTTTGCCGTCGAGATGGGCGGCACCTGCCAGTTGGAGGGCATTCAGGGACCCGTTGCCATTTGTGGCATTGAAGATAATTTCGCCGTGTTGGGCGGCTTCCGCAAAAGTGCCGACTTTGATCGCCGGGTTTTGTTTCAACCAGATACTAAAGGCCGGAAAGCCATAGGGGTGGGGAGTCGTGTTCGCCAGCGTTTTGGCGACATCGCGCGTGCCCACCATGACGTCATGTCCTAATTCCGCCAACTTGCCGCTGATAGTTTGTCCAACCATGCTCGTGCCAAAAACTGCAATTTTCATGTGGTTCTCCTGAT
>CAYQYJ010000636.1:0-2090 GCA_964421605.1 uncultured Ardenticatenaceae bacterium
TTCATCGCTGCCCCAATGCGCCAGCGGCCCATGACCATGCCCTATCCGCCAGGATGCGGCGGCGTGGATGGCTTTTTGGGTGAAGGCATGGGCGGCGGCTATGGCGGCGCGCAGGGGGCGTCCCTGCGCCAGGTACACGGCGATAGCCGCGCTGTAGGTGTCGCCGCTGCCGTGCGTGTTGCTTGTTTGTTGGCGCGCGGCGCGGAATTGGGCAACTTGCCCATCGCAGAGGATGTCTACCAACTCGTGACCGTCAGGAATGGCTTTAAGCAGCACGGGGCGGGCATAGGCGGCGTAGAGACGGTGGGCGGCGGTTATGCCGGCATTCACCCCCGCCACCTCCAACCCACTCAACTCCTCCGCTTCCCGCCGATTAGGCGTGATCAACGCCGCCAGCGGAAACAGGCAGCGACCATAAGCCGCCGCCACCTCTGCGGCAAACATCGCCTGACCACGATGGTTGACCAAAACGGGATCCACTACCAGAGGAATAGGGCGATAGCCAGCCAAAACGGCGGCTATCGCCTCAATCAGCGCTACCTGCCCGATAAAGCCCGTTTTGACGCCATTCGCGCCATAGTCGGACAATACAGCTTCGATTTGGGCGGCGACGAAATCGGGTGGCAGAAAGTGTACGGCTGCCACCCGTTCGCTGTTCTGCGCCGTCGCCGCCGTCAGCGCGCTCATGCCATAAACGCGCAGGGCGGTGAAGGTCTTCAGGTCGGCTTGAATGCCGGCAGCGCCGCCGCTGTCCGAGCCGCCAATCGTCAACAGCCGGAGCGGCGCATACCGACCACTGTCCACTGTCCACCAACCACTGACCACGCTTACATCTGGCTGACAATGGCCTCGGCAAACCCAGACGTGCTGACCTTCGTCGCCCCTTCCATCTGGCGATGCAGGTCATAGGTGACCGTTTTCGCCTGGATGGCGCGCGTCATGCCTTCAATCACCAGGTCGGCGGCTTCCTGCCAGCCCATATATTCCAGCATCATAGCGCCGCTGAGAATGAGACTGCCGGGGTTGACCATGTCTTTGCCGGCATACTTCGGCGCCGTGCCATGCGTCGCTTCAAACAAAGCCACCCCATCCCCAATGTTGCCGCCTGGCGCCATCCCCAGGCCGCCGACCTGCGCCGCCGCCGCGTCGCTCATGTAGTCGCCGTTCAGGTTCAGCGTGGCAATCACTTCATATTCACTGGTTCGGGTGAGCATCTGCTGCAGCATATTGTCCGCGATGCGATCCTGCATCACAATCTTGCCCGCTGGCGCTTTGCCGTCATACTTCGACCACAATTCGTCTTCGGTGATGGTCACGTCGCCAAACTCTTCCGCCGCCAGCTCATACGCCCAGTTCTTAAACGCCCCCTCGGTGAACTTCATGATGTTGCCCTTGTGCACAATCGTCACGCTGCGGCGATGATGGTCTACGGCATATTGCACCGCCTGGCGCACCAACCGCTTGGTGCCAAAAGCCGTTACTGGCTTAATGCCAATAGCCGCATCCAGGCGCACATGCTTACCCAGTTTCTCATTCATGAACTGGATCAGCGCTATCGCTTCCGCCGATTCCGCCATCCACTCCACGCCTGAGTAAACGTCTTCCGTGTTTTCGCGGAAAATGACAATGTTCATCTTCTCTGGTTCACGCATAGGGCTGGGCGTGCCCGGAATATAGCGTACAGGACGAACGCAGGCGTACAGGTCCAAAACCTGGCGCAGCGTCACGTTCAGGCTGCGAAACCCGCCGCCAATGGGCGTGGTCAGGGGCCCCTTGATGCCCACAATAAAGTCGCGCATGGCCGCGAAAGTCTCTTCTGGCATGTAGTTGCCGTCATACACCTGCGCCGCCTTCTCGCCAGCATAAATTTCCATCCAGGCAATTTTGCGTCGCCCGCCATACGCTTTAGCCACGGCGGCGTCCCAAACCCGAATAGAAGCAGGCGTAATATCCACGCCAATGCCATCCCCTTCAATGAAAGCCACAATGGGGTGGTCAGGTACATGCAGCTTGCCCTGCGCATACGTAATCTTGTCGCCGTCAGGCACGACGATGTGTGAATAAGCCATATGAATTTCTCCCTTTACAAC
>CAYQYJ010000637.1:0-2090 GCA_964421605.1 uncultured Ardenticatenaceae bacterium
TAGGAGGTTTGTTATGCCCAGCCCTTTTCCTGGAATGGACCCGTATCTTGAAAAATGGAAAGTTTGAAGTGTACCCTCTCCGCTTAAATTCCCGCCTGCCCCGCTGCCGCATCCCCCTGCGCGAGCCGGACGCCGATGCGGTGTTGGATTTGCCGGCAGTCCTGGCTCGGACATATGACATCAGCGGCTACGAAGACTTTATTGATTACCGCGAACCGCCGCCACCGCCTCCCTTGAGCGACGCCGAAATGGCCTGGCTGGACGCGCTGCTGCAAGAAAAAGGGCTGCGGGAAGCCAGCCAGATGTAAAAGGCGACAGCAAGCCGCTTATATGTTGAACTTGATGTGCACGATGTCGCCGTCCTGGACGATGTAGGTTTTGCCTTCCTGGCGCAGCTTGCCGGCATGTCGCGCCCCGGCCATTCCCCCCAGTTCGATTAGATCGGTATACGCCACCACTTCGGCGCGGATGAAGCCTTTAGCCAGGTCGGTGTGGATGGCGGCGGCGGCTTCGACGGCGGTCGCGCCGCGTTCTAACGTCCAGGCGCGGACTTCGTCTTCGCCCACGGTGAAGAAGGATTGCAGCCCCATCAAGTCATAGCTCAAGGCAATGACCCGCCCCAGGCTCAGTTCGGTGACGCCATATTCAGCCATGAACATCTCCAGGTCGTCCCCGGTCAGTTGGGAGAGTTCCATTTCCAGTTTGCCGCGCAGGTGGGTGACCCGGGTGTGGGGAGCGTCGTAGGCGAACGGGATTTCGGGCTGGTCGTCGCCAATGTTGACGACGATCAGGACGGGCTTCAGGGTGAGGAAGCCGTAGCCGCGCAGGGTTTTTTCTTCTTCGGCGGTCAACGCCATTTCGCGCAGGGGGCGCTCGGCGGACAGGGTTTCGTGGAGGCGTTCAAAGAGGGTCAGTTCGGCCTGGGCGTCAGCTTTGCCAGCTTTGAAAGCGCCTTTGCCCAGGCCCTCGCGCAGCCGCGCCAGTTTGCCTTCAACGGTAACCAGGTCGCTAAAGAGCAGTTCGGTATCCAGAGCCGCCAGGTCGCGGGCGGGGTTGACGGAGTCGTCGGGGTGGGGTACCAGGTCACTGGGGAAAGCGCGCACAACGTGTAAGAAGCCGTCCAGGCCAGCCAGATGGTTGAGCAAAGCGCCGCTGATGCCGCCTTTTTCGCTGGCGCCTTTTTGAATGCCGGCAACATCCACATACGTCACCCTGGCAAACGTCGTCTTTTTGGGCACAAACATGGTCGTGAGCACATCCACGCGCGCGTCAGGCACATCTACTACCGCAGACAATACCTCAAGGCGTCCGCCCATGTTTTGGCCCACGGGGGCGGTCCCTTTGGTGAGGGCGTTAAAAATGGTTGTTTTGCCTGCGCCGGGCAGGCCAATAATGCCTAGCTTCATAATCGCTTCCTTCGTAAATAGTGACCAGTGGTGAGTGATCAGTGGTCAGTGGTTAGAAAATTCGTGTGATTCGTGGTTAAAATTTTCATCCCTTATTGCCCGTCGCTGATGTTTTTCGCCTGGACGCTTATTGAGCGTTTAAGCTGTAGCGTGGCCCTACTTCTTGTTTGCCAGGGTAGGAGTATATCAAAATTGTAACTATTCAGCTTCAGGGTGGTGCAAGGCACTGGCCGAACGGTTTTGGCCTGTTGGAACTCCTTTGGCCAGTGCCTCGCACCTGTATAGTTACTCAAAATTTTGCTTTTGGTAAGCGGCAAATTGCGTATGGGGGGAACTTTTCGGGGAGGGGGCTCGTTATAGCAGTGTGGTTTGTGAAAATGGAAACAATCACAGATTGTGCGAATACGCCGTTGTAGCCCGATTATCCAAAATCGGGTAGGCGATTTTGGATAATCGCCCCACCTATACGAAGGGCGATTTTGGAAAATCGCCCTACATTAAAGAAGGAGAATTTGAAGATGACTACTCTTAAGAAATCCTACAAGTTGTTGCTGGCGCTGCTGCTGGCGGCGATTGTGGCAGTGGGCTGCACGGCGGTGCCAGGCGACGAGCCAGGCGCCATAGAGCCAACAGCTACGCCGGAAGTAATAACGCTGTACGTGGCGGCGGAAACGGTGGAGTGCG
>CAYQYJ010000638.1:0-2080 GCA_964421605.1 uncultured Ardenticatenaceae bacterium
CGGCATCCTGGGCATGATCAGCAAAGCCAGCCTGGACGAACCGGCGGCGACGAAACTGCTGGCGGACACCTTCACCGGCTTCTTCCAGTCTCCCGAAGTAGCCACCGAAATAACGCGCCTGGTCTACGTGCAGCCGCTGTCCGTGCCTGAGTTGGAAGAGCAGTTTGTTGAGGCGGGCTACGACCCCGCACACCTGCCCGGCCTGGACTTTGCCGCCGCCGTCGCCGCCTTTGAAGCCGCCTTTCTGGAAACAGCCGCCGCCGAGACCGCCCTGCAGCCGATCATCCAGGTATACCAGTTGCGGGAGCAAACCGCCTTACAGCGGGAAATGGTCACTCTGATGCGCCAGATGGTGGCGGCCCTATCCGCGCCGGCGGCGCCGCCCGTGGCCATTCAGGCGGGCCGTCTGGTAGCCGAAAAGGCGCGCGGCGGCGTCCAGATTATCTACCAGTGGCCCGCTGGGGCAGTGTTGCCGCCCGCGCGCTCCTGGGAAAACCATTACCTGCGCACCCTGGCGGGTTACTGTGACCCGCTAGACGTGGCGGCGGTGGACGAAGCGTACGCCGCCGACCCCGCCATGACGACCATACGCATCAGCGACGTTTTTACCTCCCTCTACCTGGCGCATGGACAACAACCCATAACCCGTTCCCAAAGGCAAACCGTGGCCCAGGCCATTCGACAGCCGCAGCCAGCGGAAGGGATGCGGTCAGAACGGGCAGAACAGACGCCCGTTACCGCCGTCGAAGGCGTGGCCGCCCTGGATCGCCTGGTCATCCTGGGCTATCCCGGCGGCGGCAAAAGCACCCTGGTCAACTACCTGGCGGCGCAAATGGCCCGCCGCCGCCTGGGGCAAAGCGCTGCCTCTCTCCCTGGCTGGCCCGACACGGCGGCGCCGCTGCCGCTGCGCATCATCTTGCGCCACTTTGCCGCCGCCCTGCCAGAACATTTGCCGCCGGGCAAAAAAGGGGGATTGGTCTGGGATTACCTGGCAAAGACGCTGCTGCCGCAGTGGGGCTGCCAGGAAGCCCTGCCCGAACTGAAACACACCTTGACCGAAGAAGGGGGGCTGATCCTCTTCGATGGCTTAGACGAGGTGCGCGAAAGCGACGCGGATGCGCGCCGCTCGCTCATTAAGGAAGCGATTGCCGACTTTGCCGCCCCCCTGGCGCGCTGCAAAGTGGTGGTCACCTGCCGCGAATACGCCTACAAGCAGGGCGACGCCTGGCGGCTGCCCGCAGCGGATTTCCCTGTAGTAGACCTGGCGCTGTTTGCCCCGGCGCAGATTGAACAGTTTACGCAGACCTGGTACCAGATTACGGGCCCGCTAAAGGGGTGGGACAACGACCGCTGCCGGCGCGAGGCGGCGCGGCTGTACCAGGCCAGCCAGCAGTGGCCCCACCTGCGCGAACTGGCGCAATATCCGCTGCTGCTGACGTTAATGGCGCAGGTGCATGGGCGCGACGGCACGCTGCCCGAAGACCGCGCCGACTTGTATGAACGCGCCGTCAACCTGCTGCTGGCGCACTGGGAAAACCGGATTGAGCGGGACGTGGCGGGCGAACGGCGGCGCGAGCCGGGCCTGATTATGCAGTTAGGCGTGCGCACGGAAATCTTAAAAGGCGCCCTGGCGCAGGTCGCTTTCCAGGCGCACGAACAGCAAGAGCAGTCGCCGCAGCGCGCCGCCGGCACCGCCGACATCACGCGCGAGGCCCTGCGGGAGACGCTGCAACAGGTTCTGGGCAGTTACGACCAGGCCGAAGTGGTCACCAATTACGTCCAGTTCCGCGCCGGGCTGCTGCAAGCGCGCGGCACTTTTACCTACACCTTTCCCCACCGCACCTTTCAGGAATACCTGGCGGCGCTGCACATCTGGAAGGAAGCTAACCCCGGCGGGGAGCTGGCGGCGCGGGTGAAGCGAGACCTCGGCTGGTGGCGTGAAGTGTTCCTGCTGGCGGCGGGGCAGCAAAAAAGCACGCCCACCAACGTGGCTGAACTGGTAGACTGGCTGCTGCCCGCCGCCGCCGGAAATGACATTACGTTGGCGCAGGCGGGGCTGGCGGCTTTAGCCGGGCAGGCG
>CAYQYJ010000639.1:0-2075 GCA_964421605.1 uncultured Ardenticatenaceae bacterium
CGCTGCCGCAAATCCTCCAGGTCGGCTTCGTTGGCGCACTCCACCACCACCGTCTTGTGCTTCAGCGACTCTGGCGCATAGCGGCGAATCGCGCCTATATCGCCGGCGATAATGTCCGCCCAGGCAAAAGCGGATTCCGCCCGCGCTTCGGACGTCCCGTCTGGCTGCGGGTACAACTGCTCAAAGGGGGCGTCTTTTAGCTGCTCCAGCGTTGGCGGGGCTGCCTGCTCCAGCGTCTGGCGGCTGCCTACGCCAGGGAAGCCGGGCAGGCCAAAGAAGATCATCGGGTCGGCGTAGCGAATCGTCGAAGTGCGCCGCTCCAGCGCCTGCGCCAATCCGGTGTGGTTCAGGCCAGGAACCATGAGCACCCGCTTCTGGCTGAAAATGCCCGGCTGGGCGCGATCCGCCAGAATCACGCCCCACCGCTCCAGGCCAGCACGGATGCCGCCGCCATCCACCACTGGCGTTATCTGAGCCACCACAGAGATAAAGGCCCCTGTTTCGTGAGGGCGGCGCGCGGGACCAAGTTGGAGTTGTGCCGGCATTCCCTCCAACCCAATGGCATCTACCTGCCCATCGTACTCCTCAATCAAAGTCCGCACCCGCGCCACATCCCCGGCGCAGCCAATCCGCCTTATCTGCAGCTCCTGGCCTAAAAACGAAACCAGTTCAATGCCGCTATCCTCTTCCAGGTGTAAAATGACTATTTGCTTCATGAGATCTCTCCATCAATAACCAACGCGCCCCTCGCCAACTAGCTGGTGAGCGGCTGCCCGCCCACTCGCCACACAAAACACGCCCAACCCATGAGGAAATGGGCGTTAACGCCAGTAGCATACCTTACGCCGCCCAGATCACAGAAGGATAATAAGCACATATCCAGGGTGAAATCTGTCATCAAACAGACAAAATAGAAACGTCGCCAACGGTTGCGGATCAAATCCTTGCTATAATTACGAAACCCAACTCACGTCAACCGATGAGATGGGAATTTAAGCCCGACTGCTGCGCGGCGACCAACTGGCGACGGTCAGCCGTTACGAACAAATCCGCCTGCCAGACCAATGCGCCGGCGACGTGCAGCGCGTCCATGGCTCGCAACGGATGGTTTTCTAACAGCGTAACGGCTGTGGCGATCACCTCTGGCGTAAGGTGCAGAATAACAGCATCGCCCACGTCGGCCGCCAACTGCGCTTTAGCCTGTTCATACCCGGCTGCCGGCAAAACCCCTTCGCGCACGCGCCGGTTTAAAGCAGAGATAATTTCCGGCACGCAGAGCGCCGAAAGTCCTAATTGGGTCGCGTTTTGCAGGATGTCATCTACCCGTTCGCTGCCCGGTTCGGCAATGTACCGTTTGGCAAAGGCCGAAGAGTCAAATACAACTTTCACGGGCTGGTCTCCCGCTCAGCCAGAATCGCCGCCGATAGCTCGGCTCCAGCCAGCGCCAACTTAATACCGGGCTGTTTCCAGGCGGGCAGCCGTTCTGCCCCGCCAGAGAAAGGGATCAACTCGGCAATCGGCTTGCTATGGCGCACAATGATCACAGTCTGGCCTTGCTCCACTTCGGTTAAAAGGGTGGAAGCGTGGCGGCGAAATTCAGTAAAGGTGACGATTTTCATAGCATACCTCCAAATTTAACTGATGGTACACTTTATTGTACAGAATAATGTGCAATATCACCAATGGGAATCGTCGTACTCTCTGCTGTAGGTCAATTCGCTGAATTGACCAGACAAGACGACGTCTTGTCCTACAGTATACTTCCATTGTTTTATGCTTGACGGGACATGACATGACATGAACGAAAACGTAATAACCAATCTGGAACAAGTGACAAATGAATGGCTCACAACCGTTCTCACTCGCAGCGGCGCCTTAACGCAAGGCGCGGTAGCCGGTTTTGACGTGGACAGCGGTCGCGGCAACTGGTCTACCAGCGGCTCATTGCGCCTGCAGTACACGCCAGACGCCCAGGGAGAACGTCCGCCGCGCCTCTTCCTCAAGATGGTAGACACGGACCTGGGCGACGGCGAATTTTTTGGGCCGTCCGAAGTGGATTACTACACCCGCGACTA
>CAYQYJ010000640.1:0-2062 GCA_964421605.1 uncultured Ardenticatenaceae bacterium
CTGG
Organism: uncultured Ardenticatenaceae bacterium; assembly: GCA_964421605.1. GTDB lineage: Bacteria > Chloroflexota > Anaerolineae > Promineifilales > Promineifilaceae > JAGVTM01. Next base: position 5 of record CAYQYJ010000640.1, read on the forward strand.
TGGCCCTGGACCAACGCGCCCTCAGCGAAACCGTCATCGAAGATACATTGGGCGTTATTTTGAAATATCAGGACGACGTAGAACTCATTCGCGGTCAGACGCTGCACCAACTCCTTAACCGCGCCCTCACCCGCGCCTGAGAGGTCATCAGATTACACAATCTATTTGTGGGTGGTCAGTGGTCAACGCTTCTCATCACTGACCACTCTCCACTATTCACCATTTTGTTATGCGAAGACAACAGCGAGATTATCTCGAACCAGCGGCGTCACCTCTTTTTCCAATAGATCTTCTATTTCGTCCCGCGTCTTTTCCAAATCATACAGCGCCTGCAAGTTCATCCACAACTCTGCGGATGTGCCAAAATAACGACTCAAACGCAGCGCCGTGTCAGCCGTAATAGCGCGTTTCCCATGCACAATTTCGTTAATCTTACGCGGGTAAACCTTCATCTCTTTGGCCAACCGGTACTGGCTGATACCCAGTGGCTTAAGAAAATCTTCAAGCAAGACTTCGCCCGGATGCACAGGCGAAATTTGTTCTTCTTTCATCTTTTACCTTCACTTGTTTAGTGATAGTCTACGATCTCGACCTCATAGGCGTCGCCATCTTGCCAGACAAAACAAATTCGCCATTGGTCATTTATCCGTATACTGTACTGACCTTGTCGCTCGCCATGCAGTTTTTCCAGTTGATTAGATGGCGGCAGCATCAAATCCTTCATCTCCCTGGCTGAATGCAGAAAGGCCAACCTGCGATAAGCAGTCTTCTGTATATCTTGTGGAAGCTTACGTGAAAAGACGCGGCGAAACACCTTCTCACTTTCTTTTGACTTGAAGGACTTAATCATGTCAAAAAATATTACCGTAAGACGGTAATACCGTCAAGGGAGAAGTTCTCATCATACATGATTCAGGCGATTAACGGACAACTCCTCCATAACCTGATTCTCTTTGGTCGCCTGCTGCGCGACCTGGGCATGGATGTCAATCCAGGGCGCATGATTGACGTAGTCAACGCCCTGCAATACGTGGAAATTGGCCGCCGCCCCGATTTCTACTACACCCTGCAAACGCTGCTGGTCAACCGCCGCGACGATCTGGCTCTGTTTGAGCAGGCGTTCAACCTGTTCTGGCGCAGACCGGGCGACGGCAGCATCGAGCTAAACCTGGGCGACCTGCTGCAGCAGCGCAGCCAGCCGCCTACCCTGATCATGCCCCCCCTGCCAGAAGAAGACGCCGCGCCGCAGCCCACAGAGCCGCAGCCAGATGACGCCGAAATGCAGGAAATCATTGAGGTCACCCGCACCTTCAGCGCCCGCGAACTGCTGCGCCAGAAAGATTTTGGCGACCTGACGCCAGAGGAGCTATTCGCCGTGCGCCAGTTAATGGCCCAACTCGTCTGGCGGCTGGGCGAACGCCGCACCCGTCGCCAGCAGCCGGGCCGTGGCTGGCGGCTGGACTTGCGCCGCAGCCTGCGTCGCAACTTTCGCTATGGCGGCGAGCAACTGGAATGGTCCCGCCTGACGCCGCGCATCAAACCCCGCCCTCTGGTCATCATCGCCGACATCAGCGGCTCTATGGAACGGTATACGCGCCTGCTCATCCAGTTTCTCTACAGCCTGGCGGCTGGACTGGAGCAGCGGGTGGAAGTATTTGTGTTCAGCACCCGCCTCACCCGCATCACCCGCCAACTGCGCCGCCGCGACGTGGATCGGGCGCTGTGCGAAGTATCCCAGACTGTGCCCGATTGGTCTGGCGGCACGCGCATCGGCGACGCTTTGAAAACGTTTAACTTCACCTGGGGGCGGCGCGTGCTGCGCGGCGGCGCGTTGGTACTGCTGATCAGCGACGGCTGGGATCGCGGCGATCCCGATCTGCTGCGCCAGGAAATGGCCCGCTTGCAGCGCACCAGCCGCCGTCTGGTGTGGCTCAATCCACTGCTGGGTTCGCCCCGCTACGAACCGCTAACGCGCGGCATCCAGGCTGCCCTGCCCTACATTGATGACTTTTTGCCCGTCCACAACCTCGCCAGCCTGGAAGACCTGGCGCTGCATCT
>CAYQYJ010000641.1:0-2050 GCA_964421605.1 uncultured Ardenticatenaceae bacterium
TGGATGCCGGCAACACCCTCCCCTTCATCGCCCGTTACCGCAAAGAAGCCACCGGCGGCCTGGACGAAGAACAACTGCGCCAGCTCAGCCGCCTGCTGGACAGTCTGCGCGCCCTGGACAAACGCCGCCAGACCATTCTGGACAGCGTCGCCGCCCAGGGGCAGTTAACGCCTGAACTGGCGGCGCAGCTTCGCGCCGCCGCCACCCTCACCGAACTGGAAGACCTCTACCAGCCGTACAAACCCAAGCGGCGCACGCGCGCGACCATGGCCCGCGAGAACGGTTTGCAGCCGCTAGCCGACCTCATCCTGACCCAGCCGCGCGTCGTGGACAACCTGGAACGCCTGGCTGCGCCCTACCTCAGCGAATCCGTCCCCACCGCCGCTGAAGCCTGGGCCGGCGCCCGTGACATTGTGGCGGAGACGATCAGCGACCATGCCGGCATCCGCCAGCAAACGCGCCAGAAAGCATTACAGTGGGGCCGCCTCGCCAGCCATTTACGGGAAGGCGCCGCCGACGAGAAGCGCGTTTTCCAGACCTATTACGAATTTGAACTGCCCGTCAGCCGGCTGCGTCCCCACCAGGTCTTGGCCCTCAATCGCGGTGAAAGCGAAGACGTGCTGCGCGTCGCCATCGAAGTCGCCGAACGAGACTGGCGCGGCGTCATCGGCAGCTACTTTCGCCCCCATCCCCGTTCCCCCCTGGCTGGACAGCTAGAACAGGCCATTACCGACGCTGCCCAACGCCTGCTGCTGCCCGCCATTGAGCGCGATGTGCGCCGCACCCTCACCGAGACAGCCGAGACGCACGCCATCCAGGTTTTTGCCGTCAACTTGCGCAACTTGCTGGCGCAGCCGCCGCTGGCCGGGCAAATCGTGATGGGCATTGACCCTGGCTATCGCACGGGCTGTAAAGTGGCTGTGATAGACGAGACGGGCAAGGTGTTGGACACCGCCGCCATTTACCCCCATCCACCGCAGCGGCAATCTGCTGCCGCCGCCCAAACGCTGTCCCGCCTGGCGCAGCAGCATGGCGTGACCGTCATGGCCATTGGCAACGGCACAGCCTCCCGGGAAACGGAGCAGTTGGCGGCAGACTTAATCCAGATGGGCGCGGCGGGCGCCGCCCAATACCTGATGGTGAACGAAGCGGGCGCCAGTGTCTACAGCGCCAGCGAACTGGCGCGAGCGGAACTGCCGCACCTGGATGTGAGTATGCGTGGGGCAGTGTCTATCGCCCGCCGCGTGCAGGACCCGCTGGCGGAGCTGGTGAAGATTGATCCCCGCTCCATTGGCGTGGGGTTGTACCAGCACGACGTCAACCAGAAGCAGTTGGGTGAAGCGCTGGACGGGGTGGTGGAGAGCGTGGTGAATCAGGTGGGGGTGGACGTGAACACGGCTTCGCCGGCGCTGCTGCAATACGTTGCCGGCATTGGCCCCAAACTGGCGCAAAAGATAGCGGCGCATCGGGACGAAAACGGCCCCTTCCCCAATCGCCAGGCGCTGCGCCAGGTGGCTGGCTTGGGCCCCAAGGCATTTGAACAGGCGGCGGGCTTTTTGCGTGTGCGCCAGGGGGACAATCCGCTGGATGCCAGCGCCATCCACCCTGAGAGTTACGGCATCGCCACGCAGGTGTTGGCGCGGGCAGGCTTGACGCCCGCATCATCCCTAACGGAACGGGAAGCGACGCTGATCGGCTGGCAGGAGCGAACGAAGGTGGCGGCGTTGGCGCAGGAATTAAATGCCGGCATTCCCACCCTCGCCGACATTCTGGAGCAGCTTATCCGCCCCGGCCGCGACCCCCGCGCCGACCTGCCCGCGCCCATCTTGCGCCGCGACGTCCTTTCCCTGGAAGATTTGCGCGTGGGCATGCAATTACAGGGCACGGTGCGCAACGTCGTGGATTTTGGCGCCTTTGTAGACATTGGCGTCAAACAAGATGGCTTGCTGCACCGCAGCCAATGGCCCCGCCACGAAACCTTTGGCGTTGGCGACGTCATAGATGTGACTATTCTGCAAGTGGAAATCGAACGGGGAAGAATCAGCCTGGG
>CAYQYJ010000642.1:0-2042 GCA_964421605.1 uncultured Ardenticatenaceae bacterium
AGGAGGTTTTACCTACATGAAAGTAGTTGTTTGTATTAAACAGACGCCCAGCACAACGGCTGTTTTTTCCGTTGATAACGGCGTCGCTCGCTGGGATGATCCGGGCGGCAAGCCCGTTGTGCTCAATCCCTGGGACGAATACGCTGTTGAAGAAGCTATCCGGCTCAAAGAAAATCACGGCGCAGTTGAGGCTGTAGCTATCACCATGGGGGATGACTCCAGCGCCGAACAGTTGAAAACCTGTCTGGCCATGGGCTGCGGCGAGGCAATTCTGGTGGCTGATGCGGCGTTTGCCGGCAGCGACACCCTGGGCACCGCCCGCGTGCTGGCTGCCGCTATTCGCAAAGTTGACGACGCCCAGATTGCCGTTTTCGGCAAGCAAGCAATTGACGGGGACACGGGTCAAACCCCTGTGCAAGTAGCCGTCAAATTGGGCTGGACACCGCTCACCTTTGTCTCCGCCATCAAGGAAGTGACCGGTTCATCCATTACCGTGGAACGCCTGATTGACGAAGGCAAAGAAACGGTCACCGCCCCCCTGCCGGTGGTTATCAGCGTGGTTAAAGAGATCAACGAACCCCGCTACCCGTCCTTCATGGGCATCCGCAAAGCCAATCGGGCCACCATTCCCGTCTGGGCCGCGGCTGACCTGGGCGTGAACGGCGGCGTGGGCGCAGCCGCCAGCCAGGCGGATTGGTCACACGTCTACCCATTGCCCGAACGCAACACGGTGGTGCAGTTGATTGAGGCCGAAACGCCCGAAGAACAGGCGCGCGTCCTGGTCAATAAGCTGTTTGAGGAGAAAGTGATATGAGCGGCGTATGGGTTTTCATTGAACATCAAGATGGACAGCTCAAAGCCATCAGCAAAGAAGTGTTGGGGGCGGGCCGCGCGGTCAGCGACAGTCTAGGCGCGCCGCTAACAGCGCTGGTGTTTGGGCAAAATGTGGCTGGCGTGGCTGCCAGCGCTTTTGCCCATGGCGCGGATGCGGTGCTGGGCTGCGACGACGCTTCGCTGGCCCGCTTCCGCGTGGAAGCAGTGGGGCCGCTGCTGGCCGGGCTGGCGCGCGCCCGCGCGCCGCAGGCGCTGCTGCTGGGCGGCTCTACCAACGGGCGCGACCTGGCGGCCTGGACGGCGGCGGAACTGGACGCTGGATTGGTCAGCGACGGTATTGCTCTGGCAGTTGAAGGGGATAGAGTAAAAGCGACACGGCCGGTGTATGCCGGCAAGCTCCTCTCCACCGTCTACGTCAAAAGCAGCCCCCAAATCATCACCCTGCGCAGCCGCGCTTTCGCGGCGGCGGCGGCTACGAGCCAGACAGGCGCGGCGGAATGGGTCTCCCCCGCCAGAACCGAAGCGGACATTCCCACCAAGATCGTAGGACTGGAAGCCAAGCAAGCGGGCGTCAGCCTGACCGACGCCAACATCATCGTCAGCGGCGGGCGCGGCGTGGGCGGGCCCGAGGGCTTTGCTCCCGTGCGCGAACTGGCGGATGTTCTGGGCGGCGCGTTGGGCGCATCCCGCGCCGCTGTGGACGCCGGCTGGATTCCCTACGACCACCAGGTGGGTCAGACGGGTAAGACCGTCAGCCCCAACCTGTACATCGCCTGCGGCATCAGCGGCGCCATCCAGCACCAGGCCGGCATGCGCACGGCTAAAATGATCGTAGCCATCAACAAAGACGCTGACGCCCCCATCTTCAAACTGGCGCAGTACGGCATCGTCGGCGACCTGTTCAAAATCGTCCCCGCCCTCTCCGCCGAGTTCCGCAAGCGCCTGGGGAAATAAATTCTTTGCCACGAATTTCACCAATGGCACGAATTATGTAGGGCAGACTTGTACATCGCCCATTTGTCAAATAAAAGAGGGACCGCGGCGGCGCGCGATCCCTCTTTTGCATTCCTGAAGATTGCTAACCCGCATTGGCAGCGATTGGCGGGTAACCCTATAATTGCCGCTTATGGCAGAGCGATTAGATGGGTTGGTGATTAAGGCGCAGAGCGGGTTTTTTACGGTACGCACGGAGGCGGGGGATTATGTTT
>CAYQYJ010000643.1:0-2037 GCA_964421605.1 uncultured Ardenticatenaceae bacterium
GCCTATGACTGAGAACACGTCCCTCATGATTCAGCCAGACGGTCTGCCGTTCTTTGAACTGACAGACACCTACCTGGACGCCGCCGGCCGACAGATAGTGCGCCGCGCCTTCCAACTGGCAAAGCGCGAGCATGGCCCGGCGCGCCGCAAATCGGGGGAACTGTTCTTCACACATCCCCTGACAGTCGCCTACTACCTGGCTGAGTATCGCCTGGATGCGCCCGCTTTAGTGGCGGCGCTGCTGCACGACATAGCCGAAGATACCCGCGTCAGCATTGCCCAAATCGAAGCGGAATTCGGTCGCGAAGTCAGCCTGCTGGTAGATGGCGTCACCAAGCTCAAAGACGTCACCGTCGGCGTGCTGCAAGGGGAAGCCGCCCGCGGCAAACAACTCTCCAGCCAACAGGTGCAGGAAGCCAGCCTGCACAAACTGTTTGGACACACCACAGCGGACGTGCGCGTCGTATTGATCAAAATCTTCGACCGCCTGCACAACATGCGCACGATTCAAGCCATGCCGCTGCCCAAGCAGCGGCAAAAGGCGGAAGAAACGCTTGTCGTTTACGCCCCCATGGCCAACCGGCTGGGCATGTGGCACATTAAGAATGAACTGGAATCCCTGTCGCTGCAAGTGTTAGACAGCGCCGCCCACGCCCAAATCGCGCGGCGGCTGGAGCAGTTGGCGCGCGGGCATCAAGCCCTCTTCCCCGAAATCAGCCGCCAGATTATGGAACGGCTGGTAGCCGCCAACATGCGCGTGTTGGACGTGATATACAGCCCGCGCCAGGTGTATTCCATTTACCGTGACTTGAAAGCCAGCAAAGGCAGCTACGAGGATATTGACAGCGCCCTGCGCCTGGTGATTCTGGTCGAAGATGATCTTTCCTGCTATTCCGCCATGGGGTGTCTGCACCAGTTGTGGCCCCCTGTGCCGCATCAGTTTGACGACTACGTGGCTGTGCCCCGCGACAATCTGTACCGCTCGCTGCACACCACGGTGGTGCATGATAGCGGGCAGCACCTCAAAATCCGGCTGCGCACGGTGGAGATGGACAAAACGTCCGAGATTGGCGTGCTGGCTCGCTGGCTCTATCGCGGCTCCCCCTTGTGGTCGGAAACGTCCGACCACCGCGTTGGCGCTTTTCTGGCGCATATCAAAGAAAACATTGAGTTAGACCCCAACGACCTGAGTTTTGGCGTGCAGGGGGTGGTGGGGAATGTGCTGCAAGACCAGATTCGCGTCTACACGCCGCAGGGGGAGTTGAAGGAGTTGAGCCAGGGGGCCACCGCCATTGATTTTGCCTACGCCATTCACACCGAAGTGGGCAATGAGACGCAGGCTGCCTACCTGGATGGCGTGCGTTATCCGCTTAATCGCCCGCTGCCCAATGGGGCGCAGGTGCGCATTGAAAAGAAGCGAGGGGCGGCGCCGCAGCGGTTGTGGCTGGATGAGGATTTGGGGTACATTGCCACCAGCCGCGCCAAAGCGCGCGTGCGCCGTTGGTTCCGCCGGCTGCCGATGGCGGTTGTGCGGGCGGAGGGACAAAACCTGCTCAACGACGAGTTAGAGATGTTGGGCTTTCCCCACCTGCCGCATGAGCAAATCGCTCAACTGATGGGGTTTGCCACGCCGGAGATTTTATACCGCGAGTTGGGCCGGGCAGAACTGCTGCCCACGGAACTGGCGACGAAGGTGGCGCAGATGACCTGGGACGTCTGGCCCGCCAAGAAGGTGGGTAGCCAGGTGACGGGCGTCCACGGGGATAGTTATTACATTGCCCATGCCGATGGGCACGCCCTCCATTTGTGCCTTGCCTGCCAGCCGGAGCCGGGGACGCGCATCATGGGCTATTTGCGCCGGAATGGGCGGGTGACGGTGCATCGTTTGAGCTGCCTGCGGCTGCCCCAGGACCCACGCGGCGCGCGCACGTTGAAGCTGGATTGGGTGGACGCCGCTTCTTGCGACGTGCGCGTGGTGACGCTGGTAGTAGATGCCCACGACCGCATGGGTTTGCTAAACGAAATTACGGAGCTGAT
>CAYQYJ010000644.1:0-2035 GCA_964421605.1 uncultured Ardenticatenaceae bacterium
GGTGAATGCCGGCATTAAACTCCAACTTCACCTGCCAGTGCTGCGCTGGCTTTTCTACGCGCTCATCTGATTCCAGGTAGCGATCCAACTTTTTCTCTCGCCCCTTTGCCTTTTTAGCCACCTTCTTTGCCAGCCGGCGCACGTAAGGCTGACCTGGCGTCGTTGTTCGCTCCACCAGGCGCGCCTGCTCCTTGGTGCGGGCGATGTCCTGCTTCATGCGCCGGATTTCGTACACCTGGTCGCGCCACTGCGCCCACTGGTGCGCCTGTTCCTGTTGGAATTGCGCCAGATAGTCGCTGTAGTTGCCCACATATTCGCGCACGGTATGCATGTCTGGGTTCAGGTCGAGAATGCGCGTGGTGGTGCGGTCCAGGAAGGTGCGGTCGTGGGAGACGATCAGCGCGCCGCCGCGGAAATCAGCCAGCCAATCCTCCAGCCATTCCAGCATGGCAATGTCTAGATGGTTGGTGGGTTCGTCTAGCAACAGCAGTTCCGGGTCGCTCAGGAGGACGAGAGCCAATGACAGGCGCGTTTTCTGCCCACCGGAGAGATTGGCGGCGGGCGTGCCGGCAGGAACATCCGCCAATCCCAACGCCGCCAGCAGCGCCGGCGCCCGCCCCGGATCGTGGCGGCTGAGCCGCTCCAGCGCCAGGTCGTAGGCTTCTTGCCAGCCAGCGGGCAGGGGGTCTTGAGCCAGCGCCAGCGCCAGGCGCGCCACTTCCGCCTCTAACTGCGCCTGATCGCCGGCAATCTGGGCCACAATCTGGCTAATGGTTAAACCGGGAGCCGGTGCAAACCCTTGCGCCAGGTAACCAACGCGCAGCGAACCAGGAACTGTCGTTACCGCGCCCGCGTCAGCCTGTTCCACGCCGGCGAGAATGCGCAGCAGCGTCGTCTTGCCGCAGCCGTTGGGCCCGATCAGACCCACGCGGTCGCCGGCGTTGAGCGAAAATGTGATGTTGTGCAGAATAGGATTGATGCCGTATGACTTGCTTATCTGATGCGCCGTTAGCATGGGGAGCCTCCTGGTGGTGCAAGGCACTGGCCGAACGGCTTCGGCCAGTTGGAACTTCTGTGGCCAGTGCCTAGCACCTGTATGCAGCAAAATGCGCCTTCTTCCTGGAGCGTGCAGGCTGAGGGTGGTGATTGGCCTGCTCAATTGTGCTAACTAGCGAATCGTCATCGGCGACCTCTGTGGAACTTGATTAACTATTGTCTATTGGCTGGTAATTATAACATAGGTTGGGGGGAACGGGCGAGTAGGATGCCGGCTGGACGGGCAGGATACCCACGCTACGTAGGTACGATCTTACACCATTTATTGCTCAAGCATATCAGCCAGAGCAGCCATTACGCGCAGCACGCCATTTAGATTGCGGTCTAGCTCCACGTTGAAGTGATCGGTCAGTTCCACGGTAAAGGAGGCAATGCCCACAAAGGCCAGGTAATCGCCGGCATCTCCGGTTACTTCGTAAGCCGTGAAGGAGTCGAGCAGGGGATAGCCGCTGGCGGCGGCGTATTCGTTTGCCAGGTCGCGGGTCATTGCCGCTTCCTGATCGTTACAACTGCTGATGAGCACGCCAGGCAGGGCGCTGTGCAGAAAGATGACCAGATCGGGCTTTTCCAGGGTAATAAAGTAGTTGAGGTGCTGGTTTTCAATCTCGGAGAAAGGTTCGCTGCCGCCGCTGACGGGCTGCTGCCGCCAGATACCTGTGGGCTGCCAGTTACAGGCCCAGTTGCGATTGAGATCCACGCTACGCCCATTCAGGCGACCTATGGTAATATCTGCGCCGACGTCGGCGGGGGTGAATCGCCCCCAGGTTCCGGTAACGGCGACCTGTCCGTCCAGGTTCAGCGCCGGCACAACGGTCAAACGGATGTCTGCCGGCAGCCTGTCCGGCTGCTCCGCAAAATAATCCCACAATTCATACGCCAGCCGAATTGAATTCCATTCATACCCCCCATGAATGCCGCCCACAATCATCAGGTGGCGGCTGCCGCTGCCCATTTGAAAAGCCTGGATGGGGTAGCCATT
>CAYQYJ010000645.1:0-2027 GCA_964421605.1 uncultured Ardenticatenaceae bacterium
CCGTGCTTAGTCAGGCCTTGGGACAACCGATCAAGGCGCAGGAGCTATCGCTGGCTGCCTGGGAAGCGCGGGCGCGTGCCGCAGGCATGTCTGATTATGCGCTGGATACCTTGCTGCGCATGTTTCGCTACTACGCCGCTTACGGTCTGGTGGGCAACCCCACCGTCTTGACCCATTTGCTAGGTCGCGCGCCCACGTCGCTGGCTGCTTTTCTCGCCCACGTTTGAAACCTGGCGCTGAAGCCAGGCGACCCGCTTTTACCTGCGCCGCGCGGGTTGTACCAGCTTGCCGGCAAGATTGCCGTTTTCGCCATCATTCTGCCCGATTCCCAGTTGTTCCCGCTCCCCGGTTTGCACCCGCCATAGCGCCGCGTACAGGTTGTGGGCGTGCACAAGCTGTTCGTGCTGCCCCTGCTCCTGCAGGCGTCCGTTCTCCATCACAAAGATCTGATCGGCGTTCCGCACAGTGGACAGGCGGTGGGCAATCACAATCGTGGTGCGGCCCACGGCGATCCGTTCCAGCGAGCGCTGGATGGCTGCTTCGGTCTCGTTGTCCACGGATGAAGTAGCCTCATCCAGAATGAGCACGGGCGGATTCTTCAACACGGCGCGGGCAATCGAGACGCGCTGCCGCTGCCCGCCGGAGAGCTTGATGCCCCGCTCGCCCACGATAGTGTCGTACCCCTGCGGCAGTTGGCTGATAAAGTCGTGCGCTTCGGCAATTTTGGCGGCGGCAATAATATCCTCTAGCGGCGCATCAAACGTGCCATAAGCAATGTTTTCGCGCACCGAGCCATGAAACAAGAATACGTCCTGGCTCACCAGCCCAATCGCGCCACGCAGTTCTGCCAGCCGCAGGTCGTGCAGGTCGTGCCCGTCCAGCAGAATCCGCCCCTCCGTGACGTCGTAGAAACGGAGCAGCAGCTTGACCAGCGTCGTCTTGCCGGCGCCAGTAGGCCCAACAAACGCCGCCGTTGTACCAGCCGGAATGCGCACCGAAAAATCCTGCAGCACGGGTCTTTCCAGATGGGATTGGTAAGCAAAACTAACCTGATCGAAAACGACTTCCCCCCGAATAGAGGCTACGTCTAGCGCACTCTGCCCGGCGTCCTTTTGCGGCGGTGTATGCAGCAGGTCGAGCACCCGCGTCGTGGACGCCATAGCCCGTTGATACAGGTCCAGCGTTTCCCCCAGATGCGTTAAAGGCCATAGCAGTCGCTGTGTCATAAAGACCATCACACTGTACACGCCCACGTTGAGGCCGCCGCTTAAGGCTAATTGCCCACCAAAGACCAGAATGGCAATAAAGCCCATGACGATCACCATGCGGATCAACGGTACGAAAGCGGAACTGAGGCGGATCGCCTCCCGATTGCTGGTGCGATAATCATCGCTCAAACCGGAGATACGCTCTAGTTCATGCGCTTCTGCCGTGAAGCTCTTAATGGTGGCGATGCCGCCCAGGTTGTTGGCAAGTTGTCCGTTTAGCAGCCCAACCCGTTCGCGCACGTTAGCATAGCGTGGCGCCAGGAATTGTTGAAAACGAATTGAGCCCCACATAATCACGGGCATGGGCAGCGCCGCCATCCAGGCCACCGATGGAGCCACGTAGAAAAAGAGACCTTCAATAATTAGCACCGTCGCTATGAGTTGAATGACGGCGTGCGCCCCGCCGTCCAGAAACCGCTCTAGCTGGTTGATGTCGTCGTTTAAGATGGACATCAAGCCGCCCGTGCTGCGATCCTCGAAATAAGCCAGTTCTAACTGTTGCACGTGGCTGTAGGCGTCTCGACGCAGGTCGTGCTGCACCGTTTGCGCCAGGTTGCGCCACAACACGTCGGACGTGTAATCCAGCAGCGACTCAATCGCCCAGATAATGACGGTCAATCCCGCCAGTACCCACAACTGGTGGCTCACGTCGGTGATGCCAAACCGGGCAAAGAAGGAGTCCTGCCGCTGCACCACAATATCCACCGCCGCCCCGATCAAAAGCGGCGGGGCCAGGTCGAAAATCTTGTTGGCGATGGA
>CAYQYJ010000646.1:0-2014 GCA_964421605.1 uncultured Ardenticatenaceae bacterium
CTAGCGCCGCGTGAAGCGAAATGCTTCATGCGGCGCGGGCGTTTGTCCCGGGCGCACAAAGAAAGCGACCAGTTCATCCACATCAGGGCGCTGATAGACCATCCAGGCCGGTTCAGCCACGTTCTGTTGTAAAAAGACGGCTTCTTGCTGCCGCAGCCGCACCAACTTAAAGGTGACGGCTTCGTTTTTTTCTTCCCAGCCAATCAAGCCGCGGCCAAAATGTTTGATGCGGCAAACGATCTCCTCCCCTTCTTGCTCAATGGCAATTAACTCGTACAGGTGAAGCTGCCCCGCTTTCAGCCAGCGGAACATGCCTATGATGGTGTCGCCAGCGACATTGCTCCAATACTCTTCAATGCGGTCGCCGTTGCGCTGTCCACTCCAGATGCCGCCCAACCAGGCCAGATCGGCGATGGCGGCATGGGTCAAGGTTGTCGTCGGGTAGGTGGTCATTGGATTATCTCCCCTACAAAAGTGGTTGATCAAAACAGTTCACCTATTATACTTGATTGACGCCAAACTGGCTTGCGCGTTTCGGCGTGTGTGGATACATTCGCCCCTGCGCATCCTCTCCGAAAACAGATTCATGCGGAGACGCAGAGAGCGCAGAAGAAAATGCGCAAACTAACAGTTTGCGCTACAAGTTTTCATCTATCATGATCAACTCTGAGGAAATCCTATGCAAAAACTGGCGCGTGAATACCCATTTATCTATAGGTTAGAGGTGGAATTCCGCCATCTCGATCCGATGGGGCACGTTAACAACGCGGTTTTCTTTACCTACATGGAAAGCGCGCGGGTGCGCTACTTCACAAAGTTCTTCGATCTGGGCACCAGTCCGCTGGATATGCCCCTCATCCTGGCGGAAGCAAGCTGCACCTATAAATCGCCCGCCTATTTTGGCGAGGAGCTAACGGTGGGCGTGGGCATTACCGAATTTGGGCGGCGCAGCTTTCGTATGGCTTACCGTATTGATGGCGACAAGAACCGCCTGATCGCCCGCGGCTATACGGTGATCGTCATGTACGATTACAGCGTGGGGCATTCCGTGCCTGTGCCTGACCACTTCAAGCAAGCGGTTAACGAATTCCAGAAGGGCTGGCAAATTCAGCCTGAGTCGTAAACGGGTCGCCCCCTGCCCCGTGATCAATATGCTCACGCCAACCGTCAAACGCCCCTTGCCCGCCCCGTTGCAGCGGCGGTGGTGGGCTGCCGCCGCGCTGGCGGCTTTATGCCTGCTCGCTGGTTACGTTTTCTTATCTGTTTTCGTTGATATTGACTATGCGAAAAGATGGTTAGTATTGGCGACGGCGGCGCTGGGGCTTATCCTGTGGCTGCTGTGGCGCTATCTGCCGCTGAACCATGCGGCAGGGGAGACGGAACCACGGCGCAGCCTGGGCCCGGGGAATGCGCTGACGGTGGGGCGCGGCTTGCTGATGGGGCTAATGGCGGGGTTTGTGGGGCTGCCTATGCCGGCAGGCTGGCTGAGCTGGCTGCCGGCATTGCTCTACACCGCCGCCGCTTTCATTGACCTGTTTGATGGCTATGCGGCGCGGCGCAGCGGGCAGAGCAGCCGGCTGGGGGAAATTCTGGATGTGGAGTTTGACGCGCTGGGGGCGCTGCTGGCGGCGGCGCTGGTCGTCTGGTATGGGAAGCTGCCGTGGTGGTTTCTGCTGCTGGCGGCTTTCCGCTACTTTTACATGCTGGGGTTGAACTGGCGCGCGCGGCGCGGTTTGCCCACAGCCCCCCTACCCGACAGCGTTTTTCGGCGGCGGGTTGCCGGCATTTTCATGAGCTTCCTCACCGTGCTCCTCTGGCCCATTGTCCACCCACCCGGAACCACCGTGGCGGCGGCAGTTCTTTGCCTGCCCTACGCCGCCGTCTTCCTGCGCGATTGGCTCGTCTCCAGCCGCGTGATTGACCCCACCACTGCCGCTTACCGCCGCCGCTGGGCGCAGCCCGCCCGCCGGCTGCAAGCGTGGCTGCCGCTGGCGCTGCGCATGGGTCTGGCGCT
>CAYQYJ010000647.1:0-2008 GCA_964421605.1 uncultured Ardenticatenaceae bacterium
TGCTTGCTGTAGATGGCGCTGAGGTTGATCGTTTGCGCGCCAATCAGGTTGGTGCCGATGCCCCACAGGATGATGGTGATGTAATCTTCGGGGTTGGCGCCAAAGGTGGGGGCGTTGGCGTACAGGGTGATGAAGCCGACGATCAGGGTGAAAATGTAGACAGCGGCGGTCAGTCCCAGGCGACCCCACTGCAAGCGTAGGGCATAGCCGCGCCAGACGCTCTCCCGTCGCTGCAGCTTGAGCTCTCGTTCCGTTACAGGCGTCTGCCCGTCGCGGACGTCGTGCGCGCCTTCAATGAAATCCTCACCGTCGCCAGAGGGTATGGCGGCTTTGGCGTCGTCCAGGATTTGGCGCATGTCGTTCAGGGTGGCAGCGGTGTCCAGTCTGGCGGCAACTTCGTCGTGCATGGATGCCGGCAAGGCAGCCATCTCCGCTTCCATTTTCGCCGCCGCTTCCAGGTTGGCGCTGACTTCCGCCAGGGCTGCGCGGGCGCTGGACAGCGAGGAAAACTCGCCGCGCTGCACCGTTTCCTGGATGGTATTCAGATCGCTCTGCAACTGGCGACGATAGGCGGCGGGGATGTGCTGCCCGTCCGTTTTCTGGCGTATAGGGCCCAGTTCATCCTTTAGGAACTGCTGGCTGGTCGCCGCCGCGGCCTCAATGTTGGCACGAATCGTTTGCAGCAGGGTTTCTATACTGGCTACCACATCGCCGGCAATCAGTTTGTCTTGCGCCCTGGCAATGTCGTGACCAATGCTGATCTGTTGATCTTCCTGGATGAAGCTGGTGGTCGCCAGATGGGATTCCAGCCATTTCAGATCTTGATACAGCTTCGTGCGCGCCTGACCGCCGTTGTTCCACCAGTTAATGCCAAAGCCCAGGATAGGACCAATGAGCAGCAGCAGCAGCGGCAGCAGGGGGCCGTCTTTGATGCTGATGGTGAGAGGGATTTGGATGGGGGCGTCCTGGTTTTGCACGGTGATGTGCAGGATGCCGTCGTACTTATCTGCCGGCAAGTTGCGCCCGGCTACCACAACCTCTAGCGTTTGGGCTTCCTGGCTTTGCAGCGTTATGGGCAGCGACGTGGATACTTTGACGGCGCTTTGGGGCAGGGTCTGACCCTTACTGCCACGCATGGTGAGCACGGTCGCATTTTCGACGATAGCGGCCCCGTCTCCATTTTGCAGCAAGGTGAGGGTGACGTTATTCAGGGTAGGGTCGCCCGCCACAACCTGGGCGCGGCCAAACGGGCTGCTAAGGAAACCGGGGGTGACGGCGAGGGCCAGGCTTTTGGAGTTGATGCCGGCATCTACATTAGGCGTCGTTTCCAGGGCAAAGTCCAGCGGCAGCTGCAGCGGCTGGCTGGCGGACTGTTCATCATAAAGCAGTTCCAACTCTCCCTGGAAGCGCCCCTCCGTTTGCCCATTGATGGACACGGTAAAACTTTGCGGCTGGCTCAACGAGTCCACCTGCGCCGGATTGATGGTAATGGCGCTGCTGCTCATCACCGCGCCCGTGTCTGCGTCTACCAGGTCGTTTAGCACAAAGGTCAGGTTGCTGATGGTTGTGTTTTGCACAATCAACGTAAACGTGCGCTGACCCGGCTCATTCACG
Source organism: uncultured Ardenticatenaceae bacterium (assembly GCA_964421605.1). GTDB lineage: Bacteria > Chloroflexota > Anaerolineae > Promineifilales > Promineifilaceae > JAGVTM01. Next base: position 1,615 of record CAYQYJ010000647.1, read on the forward strand.
TTGCCCGTATAGGTCAGCGTCTTTTCGCTCAATCGCACCATCCCCGCTACTGCGGTTTCGCTGGTAACTTCTGCTTCCGTTGCGGGCGCATCCGTCCCCTGCGCATAAGCCGCCCGCGCGCTCAGACCCACAAGCAGCGCGGCTAACACGACTCGCCATACTTTCCACATTTTTTGACCCTCCTTCGTAAATAGTGATGAGTGGTGAGTAGTCAGTGATCAGTGGAACCACCCACCAAACAAATCTGCGTCATCTGCGAAATCCTGTTTTCATTCTTCGTGGTGCGCTGCCGCTCATGAGGAACTCCTTCGGAGACGCGGAGGATGCGGAGAAAACTGTAGGGCAAATTAGCAATTTGCCCGCGCAGCTTAGCAAACGGTAGCGCTGCACTTAA
>CAYQYJ010000648.1:0-1995 GCA_964421605.1 uncultured Ardenticatenaceae bacterium
GTAGGTTTCGTAGGTGACGGCGGGTTTTTTGCCGGCAAAGGTGAACGGGTTCAGGTCCGGCGAAAGGCCGGTGTTGCCCATGATGGGCAGCGACGCCATGTCCACGACGGCTTCTGCCTGGGCGTCAGCCGGGGGTGTGGCGGATTCGGGTAGGGGCGTGAAGGGGGTTTCTGCCGGCATTGCCGCCGACGCCGCAGGCTCACTCTGCCAGGCAATGCTCAGGAGCGAACTGGCGGCGCTGGTGCGGGACCAAATCAGCACCAACAGCGCCGCCGCCAGCAGCACCAGATGCCCACCATACCGTTGCAGGAAATTACCACCTTTCTTCATATACCATTTGCCTCATTTGTAGGGGGCAGCGCGCGCCGGGCAGCAGCTAACTGGCTGCGCCACGCAACCCCGCAGCGGTCCCATTGACCGCCATCTCAGGCGAATCCTATCATAAAGAGAACAAAGGGCAAAAGGCGGCTGCTTCCCCGCGCCATTATCACATCATATCTTTAGTTAAGTTTTCCAGGAATTCGTAGTTGTTGCGCGTCTCGCGCATCCGCTGCAAGACCGCCGCTGTAGCGCTGCTTAAGTCGTACCCTGGCGTGTCCATCAGATGAGCCAACATGCGGCGCATGGTGTAAACGCGCTGCAATTCGTCTCCAGACAGCAGCAGCTCTTCACGGCGCGTGCTGGAACGTTCAATGTCATAGGCGGGGAAGATACGACGCTCTTGCAAGCGACGGCTCAACACCAGTTCCATGTTTCCCGTCCCTTTGAATTCTTCGTAAATCACGTCGTCCATGCGGCTGCCGGTGTCTACCAGGCACGTGCCAATGATGGTCAGGCTACCGCCTTCTTCCAGGTTACGGGCTGCGCCGAAAAAGCGCTTGGGAGGATAGAGAGCCGTGGGGTCCAGACCACCGGACAGGGTGCGCCCACTGGGGGGGACAGTCAGGTTATAGGCGCGGGCCAGGCGGGTGATGGAGTCTAGCAGAATGACCACATCCTTACCCGATTCCACCAGGCGACGGGCGCGTTCCAGGGCCATTTCGGCTACGCGGCAGTGGCTTTTGACGGGTTCGTCAAAGGTGGAGCTGACCACCTCCCCTTCGACAGAGCGCTCCATGTCGGTCACTTCTTCTGGGCGTTCGCCGATGAGAGCCACCAATAAGTAGAGATCGGTGTAGTTCTCAGAAATGCCATTGGCGATTTCCTTGAGCACTGTGGTTTTACCAGCTTTGGGCGGCGACACAATCAGACCGCGCTGACCGCGGCCAATGGGCGCGACCAGGTCTAGCAAACGAGTGGATAAGATGTTGGGCTGCGTCTCCAGCTTTAACTTTTCCAGGGGAAAGATAGGGGTCAGGTCCTCGTAATGGGGACGCCGCTTGGCTTCTTCGGGGTTGCTGGCATTAACCGACTCTACCCGCAGCAGACTGTGATATTTTTCGTTCTCTTTGGGGATACGCACCTGACCGATGACCATGTCGCCTGTGCGCAAGCCGAGCCGGCGAATCTGCGAGTTGGAAACGTAAATGTCATCTGGGCCGGCGATGTAGTTGGGGTTGGTGCGCAGGAAACCAATGGGTTGTTTATCATCTTCAATGATTTCCAGCACACCCCCACGAAAGTCGAGGCCTTGCGCTTTAGCCTGGCCCCGCAGGATTTCATAGATGAGGCGTTGTTTTTTCATCGTACTAAAGCCGTTGACGCTTAGTTCACGGGCAATAGTCCGCAGTTCGCCTACCTTTTTGGCTTCAAGTTGCACAATATCCATCATTGTTCATTATTCTCCACATGAAGATTCGAGTGATTGGTACTGATTTACCAGTCGGTTGGCAAATGTAACCGGGCACAAGGTGGCGGCTACCGGGATGACGGTCATAAGATGACGGTCACAAGATGACGGTCATAAAATGACGGTCATAGAATGGCAGGTTGTACTGCATTTAATCGTGGTGGGTGTCAGCCCCGCCTGCGGCGGGGCTGACACCCATTTTTATG